>JAGCXZ010000296.1 GCA_017961065.1 Lachnospiraceae bacterium | reverse complement strand
TTCTGCTCGTCCATCCGCCTCTCCTTTCCGAGCGGGCCGCGCCATGCAAAGCGCTCAGGCCTCCACTCCGACCTGCATTTCGCCTCTGGCCACTTTTACGCCGTTTTGGTTGGTCATCGTGTATTTGATACAGATCGTCCTGACGGCATCACTTTTATCCGACACCGTTCCTTCGATCGTCAAAGTATCCCCGATATAGACCGGTTTGCGCAGCTTTCCCTCCACCGCCTGGATCAGGCTGTGCTCGCCCGGCAGATACATGCCCGCAAGCGTTGAGAGAAAAGACATGGTCAGCATGCCGAATACAACACAGCCGCCGTGTCCCTTTTCCCTGGCATATGCTTCGTCCGCATGCAACGGGTTGAGATCACCCGTGATCTGCCGGAAATCATCCTGCATCTGCTCCGTGACCGTTTTTTCAAACCGCGCGGTCTGCCCTATTTCGATCTCCTCAAAGGTATACCGGTTCATCTCAGTCCATCTTTCTCTTGATCAGATCGATCATCTCGCCAACGTTTTCCAGCTTGTTCACTTCTTTGATATCGAATTTCATGGAAAACTCCTTTTCCATGGAAACGATCAAAGAGATATGTTCGAGCGAATCCCAGTCATCGATCTCATCGGAATTGGTCGTATCCCGGATCGTGAGATCTTCATCGTCAAACACATCTCTGAAAATATCCTGTACCTTGAGAAATATCTCTTCCCTGCTCATAAATACTGATTTGTTCCCTTTCCTGAGATTTCGGATCGCCGACGGATCATTCCTTAACCGGCTTCAGCAACCCGGCATTCCGGAGCTTTTCGACAACCGGTATGATCTCGCTCATCGGCTTTTCAAGCAGCTCGGACAAACGGATCAGATCGTTTGTCCCGTCCGCATAGGCGCATACATCCTTCAGGATCAGCGTCTCACGGAACGTCTCCTTGGAACTCATCGTCGGGACCAGACCGTATTTGCCCAGTTTCGGTTCCCCGATCGTGGTCACACGGTAAGTCTCGTTATGCTCCAGCGCCTCAATGCACTGCACCATGACATCATAACTGCCCGCCAGTCCGTCCGGAGAGATCAGATCAAGATTATCCGCGCTGGTATGGTATTCCGGATATACATGATATTTGGAACGGCACAGGCATACCATCGGGATATCCGCCCCGGGCGCCTGATACTGCCTTTCATCCGAACCGCGTGCCAGAAACGAATAATCCACATAGTCCGGTGCATGATAGCGCAGCACCGTTTCCAGCACCCTGTCCGCAAGCGTATCGCGGTACTTGCTGTGTACCAGGGAATATGTCCTGTCATCTCCGACACAGGTCAGGTTAAACGCGGCGATCACGTTCTTCTTCAACACGTCTATATTCCGGCTCAGATAGGTCAGCGCGCCGATCGTTTCCGGCGCAAGCACCAGCCGGTATGTATATTTCCGCTTTTCCATCGCCTGAATGTAGAGCGCGAGCTGCACAAGCAGGGCCGGCCCGGAGCATTCATTGTTGGCCATGGAAGGATGGCACACGTAACTGCTTAAAAAGATCTCCTGACTGCTTTCTCCCGGAATGATCAGCTCTCCGTATGTCAGACTGCCGTCCGTCAGCGTGGAACGGATCACGGCGTGGTACAGCCCTTCCTTAAGTCCGTCACGCATCTTCTGCGACATGCAGAATCCCCAGCGTTCCTTATAGTAAGAAGTCACATACGGGATCAGGTCCGGCTGGTCCTGCAGGGAGTACAGGTGCTCCTGCAATTCGTCAAGCGTGAGCTCCGTGTCCACCGGAGTGGAGTATCCCAGCACATGCAGGTTGTTGTCTGCCATATCGACAATGCGGTTTCCGTCCGGTCCGACAAGATAAGCCTCCGTGATGTTCCATTCCTTCGGGATCGTCCAGTCAAACACTTCCGTTCCGCTCGGAACCTCAAACAGCTGCATATCGGGGATCCGTTTGCGGATCAGCGCAAAAGTATCCCGGACACCGTTTCCGGTTATGCTCCTGCAGATCGGAAACATTTCCCTGCAGAAATCAAACATCCTGCGGCCTTCTTCCGGATAGCGCGTATCATCCTGTCCCTTATAGGTGCAGAGTCTTCTGGACCGGTTATGCCTGACATCCTCCGCAATGATCGGATAGGCCTGCTTAAGCTCGATCAGTTTGTATTCCAGCCCGTTGATGAAAAAGCGCTGCATAACGCCCTTTTCTTCGAATTCGGGTTCATAGGCGTAGATCACGTTCTCCACGTCAAGGTCCAGATCCCTGACATTCATGGAGTAAGTGGCTCTTTTCGTACGTCCGTCCGCATCCGTGTAATCTGCGGTAAAGTCCTTCAGGTACCGGTACGGAACAGGTCCGACCGATTCCTCGACATAGTGCACGAATACGAAAGAATGCTGCAGATCCTTGTCGATAAAAAGGTTCCGGAAGCCGTTCTCCACCATATAGGCAAAGGGCGAGTCCGCGCCGAAAGAGCTTTTATTTTCCATGGCGCACATCTCATCCTGTCCCTTTCCCCAAACCGCAAAGGAATAGATCGGATGTTTCGTACGGCGAAAATCATCCCGTTCCAGCGCCAGTTTCCCCAGGGATCCCGTTTTGCAGGGAGTCTTGTAATGGTCATAGGGCTCTCCCTTGCAGAACGCCCAGTTGAACGTCGGAAACACCAACGTGCCCTCCGGTCCTATGATCGCGATCATTTTGTCGATCAGGATCTGCAGATCCGTATCGTCCTCATGCGTGATCAGATCGTAGAGCAGCTGTTTGACATCCGATGTGACAAACACCCGGTCTCCTTTATGCAGGCGCAGATGTGACGCCAGTTCTTTTAATGGAATATATGTTTCTTCCATCCGTTATCCCCGGTTACTGTACCGTAACACCTCTTAATGCGATCTCAAGCGCTTTCTCCTTGACCATGTTCTTCATCGCATAGCCAAGTCCGTACTGCTCCACTTCGGAGTTCAGAGAATCGTCCGAACCGTCTTTCTCCGTCAGATATGCTCTGTAATCCGCTTCCGTGACGCTCAGGCCCTCATTCTCCAGGATCGCCTGATATACAAGCTCACCCTTCATCTGCTCTTTGCAGGTCTCATCCAGACTCTCGTCATACTCGGCCTCCGTCATTCCCACATAATCATCAAAAGTTTCATACATGGTGTAACCGTAATAGGCCTGAGACATCTGATTCATGTTCTCAAACTGCTGCTGTTCCGTATATTTCGTGGTTGATTTCAGGTTCTTCAGGTAAGCCTTCGGATAAGAGGATACCTGGCTGTTTTCGAGCAGATAGTTATCAACCCAGTTTCTCAAATTCTCTTCATAATGGCTGTCTTTCAGGTACTGACGGTATTCCGCAACAGTCGATGCGTTCTCGGAGAGATTCTCGGCAACAAATTCATCCGTGAATTCCGGCTTCTCATAGATTCCGTCGATGTCCACTTCGAACACCGCGTCTTTACCGTTCAGATCCTCCTTACCGTAGTCTTCGGGGAAAGTCACCTCCACGGTCACATGATCGCCCACGCCGTGGCCGATCAGCTGCTGTTCAAAATCATCTATATAGCTTCCCGATCCGATCGTTAAGTCTGCGGGCGTATCATTTGTGCTTCCGCCTTCAAACGCAACGCCGTCGACCGTACCCACATATTCGATGGACACTTTGTCACCGTCCTCGATCTTCTTATCCGTCTCGGTCTGCAGAACCTGATGGGAATTCAGCACGTTTTCGATATCCGCATCAACCGACTCATCGGAATACTCGATCTCCGAAAGCGGTGCCGTGAAGCTTTTGTATTCCGGCAGCGTCACCAGAGCGGCTGCATTCACATCTTTGATGAATCCGTTATCGGTAAGGCAGGCGCTGTAGTCCGCGCTCGGTTTTACCGATTTTACACTGCGGTAGATCGCGCTTCCGGCAGCATATCCGATCACGCCGATGATCGCGGCAAGAATCACGATCCCCGTAATGCGGAGGATCAGGCTCTCTCTCTTTGCGGCTGCGCGCTTCTTGGCGCGTTCCAGCTTACGCTGCTTGCTCAGGCTTAAATTCTCTGTTTCCGTTTTGCTTTCTTTTTTACTCATCTCTTTTAACCCGTTTCTGTCATTATTTGCCGTTTTGAAAAAGCAGGCCGGCATTCCTATCCATTGTAACAAAAAAGGAAGTCCTTTTAAACTCCCTTTTTGTGAAAAATCCGTGTTTTCAATACCGCAGCGCTTAGGAACGATGCTCCTGTGTCTGCTCCTCATCATAGTGGAACGGATAGTTCTTCCCGTCATCATTCTCAATCCCGAGACGCTCCGCTTCCGCTTTCCGGTTCCACAGGAAACTGAACCGCAGTTCCTTGCCCATTTTGATACGCTTCAGGTTGCCGATGTGCCGGTACAGGATAAAGACCGTTGATATATAAAGGATCGCCGCATACGGAACGGCCGTATACCAGAGGCCACCCTCCTTAAAGTGCATCGTTGTTGCGTAGATCGCCGGAAAAAGAACGGAACAGCTGATCGGCGCAAAGCATATATAATCCGTCACGAACGCTATGAACAGCGCAAATAAAAGCAGGATCAGGAACAGACGGTAATCCAGTGCCAGAATGGAACCGCCAAGCGTCGCCAGACCTTTTCCGCCCCTGAATCCCATGTAGAACGGAAAAATATGACCTGTGATCACGGATGTGGCCGCGATCACGCCCGCGAATCTGAACTCCGGATAGATAAACATGGCAAGCCGCACTACCAGAACCGCTTTGAGGATATCAACGACAGCTACGAACGCGCCGGCTTTCTTGCCCATGGTAATGATCACGTTGGACGCGCCGGCATTCCCGGACCCGTGTTCCCTGATATCATACCCTTTCCTTTTGGACAGGAAATACGAGAGATTGATGCTGCCGATCAGATATCCCATTAATATGCATGTACATGCGGGAATCACGTAATTCATACAACTCTCCTTATGGCATGAATTATACTCTCCTTACGGCTGTGATTCAAGTGCCCGTACATCAAAAAGGCTCCCCGTTCAAAAAACGGGGAGCCTTTGTATGATCCATGCTTTTTCTTTAGTTCTTTGTAGCATGCATGAAGTACTTCATGCCGAATACGGTAGCATAGATTCCGGATACATTGGATTTCTGCATGTATACGTCGTTGTAGTAGTAGATCGGGAGGATCGCGCCTGTGTCCATCAGCATATCTTCTGCCTTATGCATGGTTTCTACACGCTTTGCAAGATCTGTCTCGTAACGGATCTCATCGATCATCTTGTCGTACTCATCCCACTTCGGAGAAGAGGATACCGGTGTGCCCTTACCTAACTGCGCATCGTTGTTTCCGGATTCGGAAGCAAAGATCTCCAGCATGTTGATCGGGTCATTGTAGTCGGCAACCCAGCCTTCACGTGCAACCGTGAATTTACCTTCCTTACGATCCTCAAGGAATACGTTCCAGTCTTCAGACTTGATCTCGATCTTGATGCCCAGAGCATCGAAGTCCTGCTGAATGGATTCTGCGATCTTGATATGGCCTGTTCCGTCGTTTGTCAGGTAAGTCATGTTGATGGCCGGATCGATCGCATATGTGCCGTCTCCGTTATCCGTAAAGCTGTAGCCCGCGGACTCTAACAGAGCCTTGGCATCTTCTACCATGTCTGCACCCGTCTTTGTTGCATCATAGTAGGAAACGTTTGCCTTGAACTCGCCGCCGTTACCGTCGGACATGCCTGCCGGAATAAACGCATCCGCAGGGATCTGACCTGTCTGGCCGATATTGTCAACGATGAACTGACGATCGATCAGAAGACCCATTGCCTTACGCATGTTGGCTGCTTCTTCTTCTGTCTTGCCGTCAAACATAGGATCGTTTACGTTGAAGCATACATAGTAGGTACCAAGCTGCGGAAGGATACCGAACTCGGGATTGATGCCGTTTAAGGAAGCGATCTCATCGTTGGGAAGTGTGTCGATATAGTCTACGTCACCGCTGTTATATGCAGCGTAAATAGCTGTATCGTCAGCACTCAGCATGAAATGCAGTTCATCCATCGTAACGGTGTCTGCTGCATGATAATTCGGGTTCTTTACATAAACCATGCTCTCGTCATGATTCCACTCCTGAAGCATGTAAGCGCCGTTGCAGACAAAGCCTGCTTCCTGTGCCCACTTGCCCGGTACGTCTCCGTCCGGATTTGCAGCTTCTACAGAAGCCTGATGAACCGGGAAGAAGGTCGGAAATGCAAGCAGGTCGTTAAAGTACGGGCAGGGACTCTGCAGCTGCATTACCAGTGTATGATCGTCCGGTGTATCGATCGCAAGTGTTCCGTCGGACTTTGCAACGAATACATCAAACAGATATGCGTAGTCTGCAGCAGTCTTCTCATCGATAACACGGTTCCAGCTGTAAACGAAATCCTGTGCTGTCAGCGGATCGCCGTTGCTCCATACGGAGTCGATCAGCTTTACGGTATATGTTGTTCCGTCAGCAGAGATC
Source organism: Lachnospiraceae bacterium (assembly GCA_017961065.1). Classification (GTDB taxonomy): domain Bacteria; phylum Bacillota; class Clostridia; order Lachnospirales; family Lachnospiraceae; genus UBA2868. The sequence continues at coordinate 568 of JAGCXZ010000296.1, read as the reverse complement.
TCAGGCATATCGGTTGCCAGATCCGGTACCAGTGCACCGCTCTCATCATATGTGTATAATCCGGCAAAAGAGTTTACCGCAAGGCAACCGCCGTCAACGGACGAGTTGAGTGCGGGATCCAGATAATCCGGTTCGGATGCCAGATTGATACGCAGGATGTTCGTATCTCCGTTTGTTTCTGTTGCTTCTGCAGCAGGTGCTTCTTCAGCAGGTGCTTCTTCTGTCTGCTCACCTGAATCGGCTACTTCGGATGCCGCAGGAGCTGCCGGCATATCACCCGAGCCACAAGCCGTAAGGCCTAATACCATGGCTGTTGCCAGGAGCACAGACACTACTTTCTTCTTCATAATGCTTTCCTCCATTCAATACTGATCGCACTTCTCTGTGCGAAAACAATAATATATGTGTAACCTGTTCACAGGGGTACACCTGTTTGATCTGCCGGATCCTATTTGTTCCAGCAGGCTGTGTAATGACCGTTTCCGCGGTCGGACAGCGGCGGCATTTCCGCTGCGCACTGCTCTGTTGCGTATCTGCACCTTGTACGGAACGGACAGCCGCTCGGCAT
>JAGCXZ010000295.1 GCA_017961065.1 Lachnospiraceae bacterium | reverse complement strand
CTGTGATGTGGGACAGTATGTCAACGAGGGTGACATCCTGGCAAGCGCCGATGTAAAGACCATGAAGGAGGAAGTGCAGGATCTTGCTGCAGAACGAGCTCTCTGTGTCAGTCTGCATGATGCAAGGCAGCCTCTTTACGGACTGAATCAGGATCTGATCGATATTGACAAGCAGAGCTGCGTGAACATAGAAGATTTCAAAGGAGCGGCGGAATGTGAAAACAGGCTCAACATGGAAAAGGAAAACTATGTCTATGACGAGAAGCTCTATGAATACATGCTCAGCCAGTATGACAGGAAGATCGCCGAGATCAACAAGGACATCAATGAGTGCAGTCTGAAAGCCAAGAGATCCGGATACGTGACCTATATCAAAGACATGGCAAAGGACAATGTGGCAAAGATCAACGAAGCGGTCGTGATCATAGCGGATAACAGCGATCCTTACATTGAAGTACCTGATCTGAACATGGATAACTACCTGTACCGGAATTACGAGCGCAAATACGCGATCATCGGGGAGAAAGAAGTTCCGATCGAGGAATATGCGTATACGGGAGATGAATCGGTGTTTGCAATGGCGCAGGGAAGCTACCCGAACATCAGGTTCAAAACGAAGGAAAAAGCAGATCTTCATGTCGGCGAATCGCTCGTTCTCTGCTTCTATGCCAAGGATCGGCAGAAGGAACTCTGCGTGGGAAACGATTCCGTGAAAAGCGATGAAGGCGGAAGTTACGTCTATGTAAAGGGACCCGACGGCGAACGTGAGAAGAGATATTTCACGAACGGACCGGCCGATGACTGTTACACGACGGTCATAGACGGTCTGGAAGAAGGCGAGGAGGTCTACTATGTGCAGGAGGCGGCATCTCCCGCCAAATATAAGGAATATACGGTGGAACGCCGCTACGACATGCAGATGTTGGAGAGCGCGGACATCCGGAAAGCGGAAACACTGAACAGACCTTATTATGCGCCCTGCAGCGGAACCGTGGAGGAGATCTGCGTGGAATCCGGCGATGCGGTAAAAAAAGGAGATGTCATGATGGTGATCGACAGCGGCGGTGGTGCCGCATCGATCAGAGACCTGGAAAACGAGCGGCAGAGAGCTGCTTCGGAATATGAAAAAAAGATCAACAGTCTGGATCAGGAAGCCTATGACCTGACCGCACAGATCAAACTGACGACCATAGAGACGGCCAATTATCATCTCTGTGAACCGGAATACCGTTTCCAGACGGAGCGGATGAAGGATCAGGCCAAGATCGCGCTTATTGAGAAGCAGCTGGCACAGATCGAATACGAGGCGGATACGCAGAAGTACAACAGGCTGTTGGCGCGGATCCGTGAGAACAACGACGGAAAAGGCAAGATCAGTATCGTTGCGGAAGATGACTGCATTGTATCCAAGGTCCATGTGAAAAAGGGAATGCTGATCAAAAAGGGCGAGGAGAATGATCTGCTGCTTTCCTGCTCGCAGATCTCGCCGGATAAGGTTGCACTTTCCCTGGGCAAAACGGTGGCGCTCAAGATCAGCGGCAAAACGACCGGGATCGCGGCGATCGGTAGCAGCGTGCAGATCTCGTCCGGTCAGGATGAGACGATCTTTGGCGGAACATGCATCAGCAATGCCTGGGACGGAAAGAGCTATGCCTTCACGGAAGATGAGAAAGCAAGGGTTTCGGTCGTATCGATGGATCCGAAGCAGAACGCAACGGTCATCGTTCAGATGGACCGGGAAGACTTCACGGATCAGGTGGATATCCGGGAATGCAGGGCCTTTGTCAATACAGTGACGATCAGGGACGCGATCGTGGTCCCGGGGAACATGGTCTACACAGAGAACATAAACAGCACAACCCAGACCAGGAGCTATGTATGGAAACTCGTCAACGGGGCTCCGGTCAAGAACTACGTGATCAAAGGAACGGATTTCGGGATCGGAAACGGACAGAATACCGTAATCCTTTCGGGATTGTCCGAGGGGGACATCCTGGCGGATGAGCAAAGGCAGCAGTAAGGGGACAGCATGCTTTCATTTATTGCGAATAAGATCAAAAATAAAAAACTGCTGAATTTCAGCCTGCTGACGGGCGTTGCCCTTCTGGCGGCTTTCTTAAGCATCTACCCGATGTTTCGCGAAGGCAGCCTGAACCGTCTGTTGCAAAATCTGTTTACGGATCATATCAGAACAGAGGCGGAGTTTCCCGCTGCCATCTGTCGTGACGAAACGATCTCCTATGAACAACTCTCATCGGCGGCACAGGAGTTTTCGGCCATGCAGGAGCGCGGGGAAAACTGGGGCGCATCGTTAAACCTTCCCGTCCTGCAGGAGCAGATGATCTTATCATGCAAGGGAGGGAGCGCCGATTCCTCATTTTCGACCAAATCCAAGATGATCAATCTCGGATGCATACCGGATCCGGACAAGTACACAGATGTCGTTTACGGCGTCGGCACGAAGGAAGCCGGTCAGTCTGACAGCGAAATCGTAAAAGAAGCATTGGAAGCAGGCGCGTATCCCTGCGTGATCTCCCAGTCGGCGATGGACGCAGGCGGCATGGTCGTTGGGGAAGTGCTGTCCTTTAAGTACCGCCTCTATGACGATGAGGCTCCGGAACTGTCTTTTGTGATCACGGGGATCATTGAGGAAAAAGAAGATGACGGCTATTTCTGGCACCACAGGCTGGCCGGTTATGAAAAGATGCTGTTTTTATCCGAGGATGATTTTTCCGCGATCATCACGGAAAATGAGATCGCAGAGATAACGATCAGCGAGGCTGCACTGTATGACTATACGAAGATCGACAGCAAAAGCGCGGCGCAGTGCTTATCCGGTCTGAAGCAGATCGAGGCGCAGGACCCCTGCTGCAGCGACAACTTTTCCGCTTTGCTCGGTTCCTACAGGGAACAGGAGAAGGAGATCACAATGATCCTGTTCACGTTTGAACTGCCGATCATCGCGTTACTGCTGCTGTTTTTGTATATGGTTTCCGGCCGGATCCTGGAAATGGAAACAACGGAGATCGCCATGTTAAAGAGCCGTGGCGTGAGCAGGCTTAAGATCATCGGCGTCTATGTGCTCCAGTCCGCGATCATTGCGCTGTTCGGCTGTATGGTCGGGCTTCCCGGCGGGTTCTTACTGTGCAGGCTGGCGGCGGGGACCAACGCGTTCCTGGTATTTACGCTGAAGGATGTCAGTACCTCTACATGTACCTGGATGATGCTCCCCTTCGTTCTGATCGCCTTTCTGCTGGCGGTATTGATTATGACACGTCCCGTGATCAGTCTGTCAAAACTGACGATCACGGACCGCAAAAGCCTGCGTATCGCGATCAACCGCAAACCGGCCTGGGAGAGGCTCTTTTTGGATGTTGTGCTGCTGGGTGTATCCGCATATCTGCTTTACAACTATTACAAACAGAGAGACACCATGTCGGCCACGATCATTTCCGGCG
>JAGCXZ010000294.1 GCA_017961065.1 Lachnospiraceae bacterium | reverse complement strand
TACGACCGGTTCTTCTCCGGTGCAGATCAAAGCGCAGGATACAGTCACGGCAACGGAAGACTTTACGGTCCGCGCACGCTGGAGTGCAAAGAAATACACGGTAACGCTCGATCCGAACGGTGGCGGCTATCCCGGCATGGAATCCACGGAGGTAACTTATGACAGTACGTACGGGTATCTTCCGACCCCCGTCTGGACAGGGCATTCCTTTGCCGGCTGGTTTACGCAGAAGACGGGCGGCACGCTCGTCAGCGCCAGCACGATCGTAAAGACAGCAAATGACCACACGCTCTATGCACACTGGGCGGCTAAGGCTTATACGGTTACCTTTGATGCAAACGGCGGACACTTCACGATCGGCGGAAAGACCGTTTTCAGCACCACGAAACAGGTTTGCTATCAGGAGGCTTACGGCGAACTGCCGACACCGGAAAGGGAAGGGTACTCTTTCAATGGATGGTGTTTGGATCCGGCGCATCCATATGTCGGACTTACCAGGTCTGACACTCCGTTTGACTACGAAGACGATCTGACACTGAAAGCATGGTGGCAACCGCTTTCCTATCCGGTCACGTTAGACGCGAACGGCGGTATTTTCACGGTTTATTCGGAAACCGGGGTGTCTTATGTTACGACCAAAGAGAGCAGCAGGGAATATGACGGAAAATACGGAAAGCTGATCTCGGAGATTGAGTGGGAAAACCCGTCCAAAGAAGGTTATGATCTGGCCGGCTGGTATACGAAACCTTATGGAGGGGATCTGATCGAAGAAGATACGATCCATAAGGTAGCCGGTCCGCAGACTCTCTATGCGCACTGGACACCGAAGAAATATACGGTGACGCTGGATGCCATGGATGGACACTATACGGTCAACGGACAGTCTGTTTCCGAAATGCAGGTAACCGTGACCTACAATGAGCCTTACGGGGAACTGCCGGAACCGGAACGGGACGGATATGAGTTTGACGGATGGACGTATTGGAGTGATTCCGCCGAGCAGCTTCCGCTTGATGAGCAGATGATCGTGCGGATCACGAAAGAGCAGAGGCTGTATGCGAATTGGATTCCCCAATCGGTCAAAGTCACACTGGATGCCAACGGAGGCACCTGTACGGTAGAAGAGATGATCGTGCATTTCGACTGGTTCTACGGCGGTGAGCAAGGAAACGAAGATCTGCCGACACCGGTTAAACCGGGTTATGATTTTCAGGGCTGGTATACGGAAAAGACAGGCGGAGACTATGTCTCGCGCGGAATGCCCGTGAAGACAACACTCGATCACACCATTTATGCACACTGGACCGCAAAACTACTGACTATTACATTGGATGCAAACGGCGGACACTTTACGATCGGCAATCAGAAACCCTCGACCACCGCAAGACAGGTCTACTATGACGCAGCTTACGGAGACCTGCCGACACCGACCTGGAAAGGGTGTGATTTTGAGGGATGGTTTACGGCGCAAACCGGCGGCACCGAAGTGACGGCAACCACAACAGTCACGGCAACGGAGAACCATACCCTCTGGGCACACTGGAGCGGCACGCCGGAGCCGGCCGGTCTCCGCGCGGAGGGAATCTCAGCCTCCTACGTCTACACCGGAAGCGCGATCAGACCGGAACCGAGGGTTTATTATGACGACGATGACAGCAAGCTGCTGAAAAAGGATCAGGACTATACCCTGACCTATTATAATAATGTGGATGCCGGCGATGCTTATGTGACCATAACCGGCAAGGGAAGCTACAGCGGGAGCGACAGTATCCGCAAGGATTATAAGATCCTGCCCCGCAATCTTGGCTCCCCCGGCCCTTACGCGAATGAATTCCGCGCGGATGACATTCGTGTTCCCTATTCCGGACAGGCCCGGGTGCCCGATCCGGTGGTATTGCGTGACGGGAAGAAACTGATCGGGGGAACGGACTATACCATACAGATCAAGGATCCGAACGGACAGACTGTCACAAGCTGTCTGGAGTCCGGTACATATATCGTAACGATCACCGGAACAGGCAATTATACCGGCAGCAGGACCCTGCATTATGTGATCGAAGAGCGGATAAGGACTTTGATCTTAAAAGCAAAGATCACAGTCAAGAACAAGGCCTGGGACGGCACGGCATCAGAGCCCGTTGTCAGCGTTGCGATGGGCAGAGTGCAGCTGGTACGGAATACAGATTACGTACTTATCTGGCCGGGACAGAACGATCCGGTCGATCCTGTCGATACCGACGCGATGACAGATACCGGAACCGTTACGATCAAGATCCGCGGCATCAACGCATACGAGGGTGAAGTAAGTAAGACCTACAAGATCACCGGCACCGCGCTCAACGCGCGCTGGATCAAAGGACTGGCGGCTTCCTATCCTTACAGGGGGCAGGCTTACTATCCGCTCGGTGAGCCGGGCAGCAACTCGGATCATGGGAACTGCGAGATCACTTCGCCAAACGGAACGCTTGTGAAGGGCAGAGATTATACGGTACAGTACAGCAATAATATCCATGCGGGAACAGCCGTGATGACCGTTACGGGAAGAGGAGGCTACAGCGGGACCGTTACGAAGAAATTCACGATCAAGCCGGACACGGCACCCAAAGCGGATGCTTTTACGATCGCATCGATCTCCGTTCCGTTCGTCAAGGGCGGCTGCACGCCGGATCTTGCATCGCTTCCGTGGAAAGACGGCAGCAGGAGCACACTGATCCGCGACAAGGATTATAAGATCACCTGGCAGAACAACCAGACGGCCGCCGGTCCGGATGCGGCAAAATACCCGCGGATCCGTGTGGCCGGGCTTGGAAACTACAGAGGCATGTCGTTTGATGTGCCGTTTACGATCACCGCGACGAATATTAAAGACAACAGTCTGGTTCAGATCGATGTGCCGAACATGGTCTGCACGGGCAAGCCGGGCGGATATGCAGTCACGCCGATCCTGATCGACAGGCGGAACGGCAAACTGATGGATAAGAAGGACTATGCCATCGTCGAGTATTGCTACGCGGAAGACACAAACAGAGTCATGAAAAAAGAAAAAAAGGAACTGGTCAGCGTTCCAAAGAAAAAAGGTGATCCCATCCTCAAGACGGACATCATCCCGGAAGGCGTTAAACTGTATGTAAAGATCAAAGGGATCGGCGGTTACACGAACGAGACTGAGGTGAAATTCTGGCCGGCGAAGGGGAATCTTGCCAAAGTCACCGCAAAGATCGCGGACCAGACGTATACGGGAGAAGCGGTTACGCTTGAAAAGTATGATTTCTATTTCGTGATCCCCGCAAACGGCACAGAGATCTGGTCGGATGATTTTGAGATCGTAAGATATATCAATAATACAAAAGTCGGAACGGCGAAGGTGGTCATCCGCGGTACCGGCAATTACGCCGGAACCAAAACGCTGACATTTAAGATCAAAAAGTAAGTCCTTTTAATCCGCAAGCGTGAGATGATCGATCTTCGGGATCGCGACCATTGAGAAATTCGTATAGTAGACCACGAAGCCCGGCGCATCACCGCCGGGTTTCTTTACTTCTTTTTTGCTCACGTAATCCAACTCGACCTTACCCGAAGTGCGGGCAGCGGAGTAGTAGGCCGCAAGGGCTGCGGCTTCCTCAAAGACGCGGTCGGGCAGTTCTTTTCCTTCCGTTTTCACGATCACGTGAGAGCCGGGAATGCCCTTGGCATGGAACCACCAGTCACCGCCGTTTGCGAGGCGGAAAGTCAGTTCATCGTTCTGGTAATTGTTCTTGCCGACATAGATATCAAACCCGTCCGTACTGATATAATGGAACGGTTTCGACACGATCTTCTGTTTGCTCTTGGCGCCTTTCCTGCGCACATAACCCGTTTCAATCAGTTCCTCGCGGATCTGGACAAGATCATCCATGGAGACCGCGATGTCGAGGCTGGCCGCGATCGAGGAGAGGTGGTCGACCTCTTTTTTGGTCTCCGCGGTCTGCGTAAGCAGCGCTTCCTCCGTCCGTTTCAGCTTGCCGTATCTGTCAAAATACTTCTGCGCGTTTTCCAGCGCCGTAAGCGTTTCATCCAGCGGGATCGTGATCTGTTCGCCCGTATAGTAATTCTCGCAGGTAAATGATTTTGCCTCCGGGGCGCATTCGTATCCGTAGGTGTTGAGCAGTTCGCCGT
>JAGCXZ010000293.1 GCA_017961065.1 Lachnospiraceae bacterium | reverse complement strand
TTCCCGAAGAAATACAGTGCCGTCCTCTTCCTTGCACCGGTCACGGGATGGAAACTGTAGATCTTTGCGCGTGCGGCAGCATCGGTTACGGCTGAGATATCGGGAACATAGGTCAGTTCCCTTTCAGCGCCGGAAGTATCGATCAGCCAGTCGCCCGCCAGGGCCTCGCCGATCACACAGGTCTTACCGTCCACCGTAAGTTCCCTGCCCGCAAAATAATAGGACCATTCCTGTGTATTCTTTACGCCTTGTTCCTTCCGGATCTCCATCCATCCGTCAACGGCGCTCACCTCACCGGCCTTGTACGTATATCCTCCCTCGGTCGTATCCTTTTCATACGCATAATACCGGTTGGAAGCATGCTCGGCATCATCATACTGCGCACCCGTTACCGGCACATAGAAGAGGCCTTTCGCCAGAGCGCCCTTGACGCCTTCTTCGAGAAAATAGTAGAGTCTGTCGTCGATCACGCGAAAACCGGTAGCAAGCAGCCCCGTTGCGGGATCCAGATAATATTGTGCCCCGTCGATCGTAATCCAGCCTCTTTTATCATTAGACAGCACCGTGATCTTATAAGACGTTTTCTTTCCCGTACCGTCCAGTGCCGTGAAAGTCACCGTGGTGGAACCTTTTTTGATACCCGTCACACTGACCTCGTTGCCAAGGCTGTTTAAGACCGTAACGCTTGCAGCACCCATCGTATAGGATACCCTGAATCTCTGGGCAGCGCATTCCGTTAAGGGATCATAACCGCTTCCCCTGTTCTGCTCATCCAGGCTCAATGCGCGGATCTTTAAGCGAACCTCTCCGCCGGCCAGCATGCTTGAAACATGTTCGACCGGATCGGATGTGATCTGATACGCGACCGCCTGCGGATAGAGCGTAATATCCGCTTCATTACGCGTCCCGCTGCCGTCTGCAGCCGTCGCGCTGACCGTTACGGTATACTGCGTGTTAAGATCTCCCGCCTGCAGCAGTCCTTTTGCCGTCAGCGAAACGATCCTGCCGTAGGCGCTTTCCTCGCAACCGTCTTTGTTACGGATGACCTTTTCAATCTTCCATACTACCGATTTATCTGATGCGTCGGCATTTGTAACGGCGCTAAGCTGCAGTTTGCAATTCCCTGCCAGATCATGCGCGCCGGTCTTTGTGCCGATCTCAATGCCTGTTACGGGTCGGACCACGGAAACGGCGATACTCTGGGATTTGCCGGAACCGTCCGCGGCAGTGACTTTGATCACACAATTTCCCTTGGAAACGGCACGGACCTGCCACTCCCTGACCGTGTCCCCTTCCTGATACAGGGGTGTCACGCTTGCAACTGCCGGCCTTGAGGAAGTTACCGTATAGGCGTCGCCGACCGTCATCCCTTCTTTACCGGAGGAGCTGACGGTAAAATCACAGCCGGTACGTTCCTGCGTTCCGATCGTGAATGATATGCGCCTTTCGCCAACCGGTATGTCCGAACTCATCTGCATGCTGAGTTTTGTTGTCGCACCGCTCGCACAGTCCTCCAGTTTGAGCGCGGTCGTCAGCGGATAGAGCGTGATCTCTTTATCCGCTTTAACAGACGAGTCTGCCACGCATGCCGCCTGCATCGTCAGTTTATATGCTTTCGTGATCTGCTTTACCTTGCAGAGTCCTTTGGCCGTTACGGTTGCGATATTCTGAAACTGATCCGGTGAAACCGCACTTCCGCCCGCTTCGCTGATCGCCGTGATCTTCCAGTTCACGCCGGTCTTTGCGGCCGGATACTCTCCGGGCTGCGCATTTACGGCTGCCTTAAACTGCAACGACTTTCCCGCGCCGACGATCACCTGATCCCCGGCAGTGGAAATACTGACGGACCGCGGCTTCTGCGCAACGGTCACCTTAACTCTTGCGTTCTTCCTGCTGTTGTCTCCCGCAGTGACCGTTACATAGGCCGTACCGTTCCCCACAGCCGTAACCAGACCGGTTTCATCGACCGTGATGACCCTTGCATTCGAACTCTTATAAGTAAGACCGTCCGGGCAGGCCGTATCCGGCTGCGTCGAAACGATCAGCTGTTCTGTTGCACCTGCCATGTGCATGGTAAGCGGACTGCACCGGATCGATGATACGGCCGCGGGATATGCGGTGATCTCCTTCGGGTCAGACAGCACATCTGCCGCTTTATACCTGACGTACACATCGATCGTTTCCGCTGCGGCATATTCGCGCAGCGCACTTTTTGCGGTCAGTTTTCCGTTTGCGATCTTATAGGTATCGTTTTCGCGGATCCGGTTATCCTCATCATCAGGGTCCGCACCGTGCGCCGTAAAGAACCAGTCCAGTTCGGCAGTCCTTGGTACGTAGGCCGTGTCCGTTTTACAGGTCAGCGTCAGCGTCTTTCCGGGCGTGATCACATCATAGGCCGCGTTACGGATCTCAAGATCGCTAAACGGTGCCTCGGACAATCCGACCGGTTCATCCGGTTCGAATACATATTCATCCGCTTCCTCAAAGGAATCCTCTGATTCATACCATCCCTCTTCCGTCGCCTCTTCGGAAAACGCATCGATCACGGGCTCTTCGGCATCATCCGGGATCTCAATGAGTTCCTCTTGTGCCGTTTCCGGATCCGTCATGTTTGTTTCCGCCGGCAGATCGGTCAGCGGAATTTCCGTTGCATATAATGAAGAAGCGCTGCCAGCCGTTAATACGACTGCCAGCGTTATTGATACCAGTTGTTTCAGCATTATCTGTCCCTTCATGTCCTCAGAACAATGACCGCACAAAATTGAAAGCGCCGGACTTCGTGCCGAACAATCGCTCGAGGTTTCCGATGAAAGCATCGATGCGCTCGGCTGACTGTTCTGTCTCGTCCATATCGTCAAATGCGATCAAAACATATACCATGACCATTTCCACGGTCTGCGCCGGATACTTGCAGTCACAGAGTCCTTCCTCAATGCCTTCCATTACAAGGCCCGTCAGGATCGGGGCCGCTTCCCGTAAGATCAGCTGCCGTGATTTTTCATGCAGCAGCTCATTGCGCGGCTGGTGCATGATCTCAAGCAGATCCTTGTTGCCCTGCGTGTTCGCGTTTAAAGACATCAGCACCTGGAACATGCGCTCAAATACAGGTTCCTCTTTCTGCCCCGCGCAGATCAGCGCTTTGGCGATCATCCTGCGTCCCATGCGCTCGATCAGGGCATCGAGGATCTCCTCCTTGGAGGTAAAGTGGTAGTAAAGCGTCCCTTTGGCGATGCCGACCTTATTCATGATGTCGACTGTCGTTGTCTGCTCGTACCCTTTTATCCCGAAGAGTTCCTCTGCAGCATTCAGGATTTCAGTACGTCTGACTTTTCCGGGTTTTGATCCAGCCATAATATCCGTTTCCTTCTTCCGTATTTCCTGGCGATACAATAAGCCCACAAACCGCTCAGGCTGTTAACCATACATTCCCAAACATTATACCATACCGGTTCCTCTATTCTCAAGCATTCGCGGTATCCGCAGCCGCTTTTTTCTTCCTGCATGTCTGCTCCGTATACTCCAGAAGATTTCCGATGTGTTTGCGCTCAAAGAACATCTCCTTGTTGGTTAAGACGATCACAACGCATGCGATCACGACAAAGATGGTCTCAATACACTTTGTCTGCGGCGTCATCGCGATCTTTTCCTGCATGATGTTTACGAACATATGGAAGATGATCGTTGCGAGCATGCTGCGGTTATTTTTGACATAAACCCATGTCTGGATGAAGTCGAACGGAATCGTGCTGAGCAGGAAATTAAGGACATAGACAACACCGAGTTCCTTGAGTCCGTAATGATATGTTCCAGGGATCCAGAACAGCGGCAGGTGCCAGCAGGCCCAGATGCATCCGAAGATGATCGATTCCGTGAACCAGGTGTGATACTGTCCGACCGCGTCTTCTCCGTATCCTCTCCAGCCGACTTCTTCCATCGTGGAAGCTAAGAAGATCGTCAGCAGAGCCGAGGTACCGCCGATCGAGAACGAAAAGTCCTCCGTGAACGAAAACTGGGAAAGCGGACCTCCGAAGAAGACGGAAGTTCCGATCGAAGCCGCAACTATCGCGGCAAATACAAGGATCGCCAGCAGAATCTGCAACGGACGGATCCTGTAGAAGCGGAACAGTTTGCGCTTAAAATCATCCTTCAGGGACTTGTTCTTCGAGCCGAGTACCGTTACGACCGCAACGGTTGCAGGCATTAAGAGACCGAGCAGCATGAACAGGAACATCAACTGCGTGTCTTTAAACAGCAGGGCGAGGATCCAGAATCCCCAGGTGAGCGCGAAAGTGATCACATAAAACTTTTTGGGTCTGTAGATATACTTTTCCATGATTTTCTCCTTTTCGTATCTGTATCTGTTTATAAGCTGTTTCGATCCGGATCCTCCCGGATCATTCCTATGCCGCACCTTCCGATCCGGCTTGTGTTTTTTCAGAGTAAGCAGCGTCTTCCAGTCTGCGTACCGGTCTGATCTGATAAAGGGTAAGTGAGATGATGGCAAGAAGCGCTCCCGATCCCATGATCGTATAGCCGGCCCCTCTGCCGACTCCAAGTCTAAAAGCTTTCGCAACGCTGTCGGCAACGATGCCGAAAAGGCTGTATGCCACGACGTATCCCAGCTGCGAGATGAAACCGATCACGCCCCAGACCCTGCCCTGCAGTTCATCCGGTATATTGACCCTTACCAGATAGTCCAGGCAGCTGTTCGCAAACGGCAGCATGAAGAAGAAGGCAAATCCGGCAATCGTGATCAGAACGATCTGCTCCCTGCAGCCAAACACGATCATGGCAAGACCGCACCCGGCAAGAGAAACACTCAGCGTTGCCACATAATGCTTCTTAATGCCTTTGATGCCAAGCAGGATCCCGGAAACCAGCATGCCCGATGCGCAGGCCGTCTCGGCAAACCCGAGCGTCTTGGAATCCGAGAAATCCAGGATCATGGGCTCGCACAGGATCTGGATGGATCCCATAAAGAGCGTGATCAGCGAGGACATGATCAGCAGCACCAGAATGCCTTTGTTTCCGGCCACGGCGCCCCAGCCTTCCTTCAGATCTTCAAAGAACGTCGTGTTCTTCTCCTCCGTCTTCGTATCCAGATGGCTCCTGACGATCAACGTGGTAGCAACGGTCAAAAAGAAGGTGCAGATGTCAATGATGAGCAGAAGCCTGATGTCGGATACGGCAAGCAGGAGTCCCGCGATGAAAGGGGACAGCAGGTATCTCGCGCTTCCGGCCAATCCTACGATCCCGCTGGCTTTGGTGAACTCCTCCGGATCCAGCAGATCCGTGATCGTTGCGCGAAACGCCGGTTCCAGCAGTGCACCGAATACGGAACTGATCGTTATGCCGATGCAGATCTGCGTCAGCGTCGCACCCCCGCGCATCATGCAGATCAGGATGTAGATGATACCGATCGCGGAACATCCGTCACCGATGACCATGAGCAGTCTTCTGTCCATGCGGTCTGCCAGGACCCCGGCCGGAACGCTCAAAAGCAGGATCGGCAGGAAGGCAAGGAGTGCTACCAGCGCCGTATCCGCGGCTCTTCCCGTCATGCGGAACACATATACGCTGAGGCCGAAACTCGTCAGTCCGCCACCTACAGCTGATACCAGTTCTCCACTCCAAAGCAGTAAAAATTTACCAAAATTGCCCTTTTTCATGTCGTTGCCCTTCATTTTTCTCGACCGCTGGTCGGTTCGTGACTAAAATATAACGCCTGACAAATGATCTGTCAAGCGTTTTTTTATTTTTTCTAGATCACATATTCCAAACGGCTTGACTGATGATCTTATCTGTTCTCATCACATTCGGCTCATACATCGAAATGCAGCATAGCCGGCCATAGAATATGCCCGGGGTGTATACATTCGACAACAGCACATGTTACGATCGATCCTGTATTCTCTCATCTTGCATTCTCCGAATAATTTTTACTCATCATTCAGCCATTTACCTATTATGTCAGTAGGTATTTTGAGATAATTTTTAGCCGCCTGTTAAGACGGCTTATATCCGAGGTGTTTCAGGAATGCCTGCAGGCCTTCCTCGATATCCCGGTATGTAGCATCAAATACGCCCGTATACCACGGATCCGCGATATCCCGCGGCCGGTCGGAAAAGTCCAGCAGACGCATGATCTTGCCGTCCGGATCGCCGCCGGTTAAGCGCATCGTGTTTTTGATGTTCCAGCTCTCCGCGCAGAGCAGATAGTCATACGTTTCATAATCCGCGCGCGTGACCTGCACGGCATGCTTGCCGCTGAAATCCGTATACGGCGTCCTGCCGATCCCATGCCGTTTCAGTTCGGCCTGCGCCGGCGGATACACGGGACTTCCGTGCCCGTTCCAGATCTCCTCGGTGGACGTTGCCGCAGACGCGATATAAAAATCATCCGCGATCCCCATCTTCTCCACAATATCCTTCATCATAAATTCCGCCATCGGCGACCTGCAGATATTGCCGTGGCAGATAAATAATACTTTTATCGGCATTTCCTACCTCCAAAACCGCATCAAATTGCTTCAGTTTGCGCCGGTTTGCAAGAGCGTGGGTGCATTTCGATTTGCCGTGGGTGCACTTTTGCACCTATGCACCCATTTTTGTGGGTGCATTTGAACCCACGATAGGAAGATTAACTTCCGGTATTATGTTCTATCGCTCATCTCGACAAACTTGAATTTATCTAATTGGTTTACCAATTCTCATTTCACTTCTCCAAGATGGAGCCTCACCATCGTCTGCCCAAAATTCCACCATACGAATAATCTTGTTATCAATAAGTGTTATAAAACTCACAACATGACACGATATTTTCTCATCATCAGAATAAACATGTCCCACCAGGATAACTTCGTTTCTCATATCCTCAAAACGCTCGATTTCGCCCTTCCAAATTCCTGGATACTCGCAATTAACCTTAACGTACTCTTCAACAGTGAATTGTTCATTCGTGCAT
>JAGCXZ010000292.1 GCA_017961065.1 Lachnospiraceae bacterium | reverse complement strand
TGACGGAGCCGATCAGGTAAAAGACGGTGTCGGACAGGTCAATGCGGGTGCTGCCGGATTAAAGGACGGTGCGGCCCGGGTTTCTGCCGGTATCAAGGGACTGCAGTCACAGATGGGTTCCCTGTCACAGTTAAAGGACGGACTCGGCCAGGCGGCAGCAGGCGCGGCGCAGATCAGGGACGGACTGAATGCGCTGGCCGGGCAGATCAGCGGAGCAGCATTCTCAACCGTGAACGGCGTGGACGGGGTATCCGCAGAGGGGATATCCGTTCCGGAAGCATCCACGGTAAGCAATGTCGGATATGTATCCGTTTCCGTATCAACGGACGGACTTCCCGAGGAGGCAGTCGGTGCGGTGGAAGCGGCTGTCGCGGAAGCGGAGGCACAGGCCAACGCACAGATCGATGCGGCAAACGGCCAGATCGATGCAGCCAACGCGACCATCGGAAGCCTGGCATCGGCGCTTGATGGTGCAAACGGTCAGATCAGCGCGGCAGCAGATGCGGCCAATGCGCAGATCGCAGCGGCAAACGGTCAGATCGATACCGCCAACGCACAGATCGGTGCGGCACAGGGGATCCTGCAGGCGGCATCGGCAACGCTTCAGCAGCTTGCAGGCGCGGCGGGAAGTCTTGCCGACAGCCTTACGGCCATGGAGAATGCTTTGGATGTTGACGCACTCAGCGCGGGCATCAGCCAGTTATCGGCCGGCGCAAGCAGCGTGGCAGACGGTGCTTCCCAGCTCTCTGCCGGAACGGAAAAACTGAACGGCGGCGCGAGCACACTCAGCAACGGCCTGCATTCACTCTTAAGCGGTGCTACCGAACTGAAATCCGGAACCGCAAGGCTTGCAGACGGTGCATCGGAACTGAAGTCCGGTTCCGCGCAGCTCGTCAACGGAACGGGACAGCTCGTCAACGGAACGCTGGAACTGAATTCCAATTCGGCTGCTCTCATTGACGGCGCAGGCAGAGTGGCAGATGGTGCAGGCCAGCTTGCGGACGGCGCAGGCCAGCTGTATGCGGGCGTTCAGAAACTGGATGACGGCATGGTGCGCTTCGATGCGGAAGGCATTCAGAAACTGACGGATCTTTTTGACACGGATCTGGACAGCATGGAGCAGAGGATCAAAGCCATCAGCGATGCCGGCAAGGCATACAAGTCCTTTGGCGGCAGCAGTGAAGATGAGGAAGGTTCGGTCAGGTTCGTGATCGAGTCGGCGCCCGTCAAGGCAGAGCCGGCCAAAGCAGAACCCGCCGGTACAGAACAGTAAAGCAGGAACAGCAATGCTGCCGGACACCTTTTACAGGGCGTCCGGCAGTTTTCTGATATATCAGGTGCGGTTGACAGCGCAAGGGTACTACGATAATATGTTCATATGCGCTTTTCGGGGTGTGGCTCAGTTTGGCTAGAGCGCCTGGTTTGGGACCAGGAGGCCGCAGGTTCGAATCCTGTCACCCCGATGCATATGTTACCCTTGAAAGCATTGTATTTACAGGCTTTCATCACTTTTTTATTCCATAACCTTTATACTGGACCACTTACTTTTTCTTTAATTCAAAGAATAAGTGTAGTAAACTGAAAAAGAAAAATGAATTGAAAAGTAATGGATCCGTAAATGAATTAATACGGAATAATGAGCTATGGGGACGGGGTTAGTGGTTCATGAACCACTAACCCCGTCCCTTTGGGTCAATCGGCAAATTATAACGGATATATTGGATGGAAAATTGGATTTAAATTGCCGATTGTGATATAATAAAGTCACTCGAAAGTACATGAAAGGGCATAAACATGGGATATATTGGTGTTTCAGCCGTGGCAAAAAAATGGAAGGTATCTGAGAGAAGTGTCCGGAATTATTGCCTGGAAGGACGAGTTCCCGGTGCGGTAATAGATAAGGGAGTGTGGCTTATACCGGATGGAGCCGGGAAGCCTGAACGAAAAACACGTAAAGGGAAGATCCCAACAGATATTTTGCCGCGCCTTAAGATGGAAAAAGAGGCGGGTATCCCCGGTGGGATCTATCACAAAGTCCAGATCGAGTTCACATACAACTCAAATCACATCGAAGGAAGCAGGCTCACCCACGATCAGACAAGATACATCTTTGAAACAAATACGATCGGAGTAGAGGACGAAACCGTCAACGTGGATGATATTGTGGAGACTGTTAATCACTTCAGGTGTATAGATCTTGTTATAGATCATGCCGGATTTGCGTTGAGTGAGGCTTTTATTAAGCAGCTTCATCTGGTTCTCAAATCCGGAACATCGGACAGCCGTAAGCCTTGGTTTGCTGTTGGCAATTATAAGAGATTGGAGAATGAAGTGGGCGGAATGAACACAGCGTTCCCATCTGATGTTGCAAGTGAGATCAAGAAGCTGCTAAATGACTACAACGCCACAAAGGAAAAAACGCTGGAAGAGATCATAGATTTTCATTGCAGATTCGAGAGGATCCACCCGTTTCAGGATGGTAACGGACGTGTCGGCAGACTTATCATGTTCAAGGAATGTCTCAGAAACGGGATCACCCCGTTTATCATAGAAGACGACATCAAGGAGTTTTACTACCGGGGATTAAACGAGTGGAACCATGAAAAAGGCTATCTTACCGACACGGTGTTAACCTGCCAGGACAGATTCAAGGCATACATGGATTACTTTGGAATCAAGTACTATGATTGAGGTGTATGAGGGTTAATCGTATTGACATCAAAATGGTTTATGGGGTGATTATGAAAGTTTTTTTTGGTTACCTTTTTTGGTTACCCCGGCTTCTTTTTCTGGTAGGCATGGATGTAATCCAACATGTTCTCAAAATCACCTGAACTCATCGAAAAACTACGATTTTGACAAATACAACGGGAAAATAAATGACGAATATGCGGAAAACAAGCAAAATAAAACTAACGAATTTGCAGGAGGGATAAAAAAGTTTAAACGAAAAATATATGACAGAATACTTGCCTGGAAATATCTTTAATCTGTTCAATAGTATAGTTTCCCACATTATCTAATGTCGACGTTCTAATTCTTGCACTTAGTCTCTTCTCTTATTCGCCCAAGCATCTGTTCAAAAGATATTATTAATCTATTCTCCATAATTCACCTCTAGAATCGATTTTCAGGTCCCGAACCCCTTGATTTTACTGATCGGTATCGGCCTGATATAATCCGCTCAAGCGGCGCTCGGCCTGTCCCGATCTTCGATCGTGACATGAGACACGGGGGATTCGAACTTCCGAGTTCCGGCTATGGTCTTTGTGGATTTTACCACCCACTCACGATCCGAGTTCTGAAAGTTATCATTTGATGACCGTTATATTATTGCGACCAAAACAGCATTGTATTGCAAGAATGGTCGCAACAAGGTATAATGATATCAAAACTATCGATAGAAAGGCACGACCATGTACAGAGATAGAAAGATAGAGAATGCAATTAAAGAGGTGGCGGATTCATTTCCGTGCGTAGTTGTATACGGTTCAAGGCAGGTTGGAAAGTCGACAACCGTGAACCATATTTTCGGCAGCCGGATGAGGAGAATCACACTTGATGATGGATATGATCGGTCCCTTGCCCAGGATAATCCTAAACTATTTCTTGAAACATATGGATGGCCGCTTATCATTGATGAGATTCAGAAGGCGCCCAAACTTCTTGACGAGATAAAGATAAAAATAGATGATATGCGGCTTAAGTGGACCGAAAATAATGAAGCTCAGCAACTCATGTATATTCTTACAGGTTCGAACAAATATGAATTGCAACAGGGAATATCAGATTCGTTGGCGGGAAGATGCGGAGTTATAGAAATGGCATCTTTTTCGAATGTAGAAAAATACGATCAGCCGGGACATAAGTTTGATCCGGACATAAAGATCCTGTTAAAACGTGAAAAAGACAGCCAAATGTCTTATCGTACAAGAGCCGAAGTCTTTGAGGATATCTTTATCGGAGGCATGCCTGATGTTGTATTAAATAAGTCGAGAAGAGATGTATATTTTAGGTCATATATTGATACATATATCGAAAAAGATGTAAAGAGACTGATATCCGAGGACAGCGAGACTACATTTCGTAATTTTATTTCCCTTGTAGCGCTACGGACATCTGCAGAACTTCATTATGATAAACTTGCCGGCGAAACAGGAATAGATGTAAGAACATGCAAAAGATGGATATCCATTTTGGAAACTGCGGGAATCATTTTTCTTCTGCATCCATATATGCCAAATATATCAAACAGAATAATAAAGGCTCCGAAGATTTATTTTATGGATACCGGCCTGTGCGCATACCTTTGCAGGTGGCCTGATGCAAAGATGCTTGAAAACGGGGCAATGAGTGGGGCATTTTATGAAACCTATGTAGTCAGTGAGTTCATAAAGAACTTCTATGCATATAACATGGATCCAAATGAGTATCTGTTCTACTACAGGGACAAAGATCAAAAGGAGGTTGATCTTTTGTATGTAAGGACAGGTGAGATATATCCGATCGAGATTAAAAAGAGCATCTCTCCCGGAAAAAAATCAACGAAGAATTTTTCGGTTTTGGAAAAGTACAAAATGACTATCAAACCGGGACTTGTTATTGATTCCTGCGAAAAGATAACCCCGATCAATGAGAATGCATACTATTATCCTGTGTTTAGATTGGGAGAGTGATCTGATACAAGCGGTATTTGACATGAAAGCGGATGTCGGTGCATTGTATATTGTGAGCGGATACAGTAATCTGTCGGATAGCAAGGAATATGATGGTACTCGGATCACAACAGCAAAAGACTGTTGCGGGAGTTATTTAGAGCATAGGAAAAAATGATCGGATTAGGAACAATAATTAATACAGCAGCCATTGTCCTCGGCGGGCTGTGCGGACATTTCTTCGGCAGGCTGCTCAAGGAGCGGCATCAATCATCGCTGACCGTATCCTGCGGCATCAGTGTGTTGTTTATCGGGATTGCAGGCGCGATGCAGGGAATGCTGACGATCAACGATGGGGTCATTAACAGCGGTCAGGCAATGCTCGTGACGATCTGCCTTGCCCTGGGAACACTCGTTGGTGAGATCATCAATATAGAAGGACAGTTCGAGCGTTTCGGGGGATGGCTTAAGATCAAAACGGGGAACGCAAAAGACAAGGATTTCATCAACGCGTTTGTCACGGCTTCCCTGACGGTATGTATCGGCGCAATGGCGATCGTTGGCGCCATACAGGACGGGATCCTCGGAGACTGGTCGATCCTCGCGACAAAAGCTGTCCTCGACTTCATTATCATAATAGTCATGACATGTTCGCTTGGAAAGGGCAGTGTGTTTTCTGCAATTCCGGTCCTGTTGCTGGAGGGCCTGATCACACTCTTTGCGACATTCCTCAAACCGGTCATGACGGATCTTGCTATGAATTATCTTTCTTTGATCGGATCGATTCTGATCTTCTGTGTGGGGCTGAACCTGGTCTGGGGAAAGAAAGTAAGGGTGGCCAATATGCTTCCGGCTTTAATACTTGCAGTTGCGGCAGCTTTTATTCCGGTCGGATAGGCGCAAGTGTCCATAAAAGGAGCAAACCCCATGGAATGTCCCGGCTTGAAAAGAGAATGAGGTCGTTGGTCAAATGAAAAAAACAGCAATCTTCACAATGGGTACACGCGGAGATGTGCAGCCGTATATCTTTCTGGCAAAGGAACTGATGAGGAACGGATATGAGGTTACCCTTGGTTCCCATCCCTGCTGGAAAAAACTGATCGAAGATGCGGGGATACCGTTTGAGCCGATCGGACCGGATATTGACATTGAGAAAGAGGCAGCTGCCATCAGAGGAAAAGTATCGAATCCTGTCCTCAGTATGCTTAAGACCATGAATTTTGTCTTTCGTATCATACAGAAATCCACAACCGAAATATATGAAGCATGTAAAGGAAAAGATCTGATCATTGTCAGCCACAGTCAGATGGGCGCGGTCGAGGCCGGTGTTCTTGGCATCCCGACGGTAAATGTTACGCTTCAGACAGAGATGATAGGAGAAAAACTGCGCCCGCAGACTTTAAAGGATAAAGTCATCGGAGGGATCATAGCAAAACAAGTGGCTAAGCCGTATAACAGGATCAGAAAGGTGTATGGACAAAAACCTGTAAAGTCGGTTGAAGAGATCATGTCCGACCGGCTTAATCTGATCCCCATAAGCAGAAATGTTGTGCAAAGAAACCCATACTGGGAAGAAAAAAATGTACTTACGGGATACTGGTATGACGAAGACGCGGAATATGTTCCGGACGAAAAACTGAGAGACTTTATCGAAAACGGTGATAAGCCCGTGATACTCGCGCTCGGGGCGATGTCATTTGAGGATAAGCCTGAAAAAGAGAAACTTGACATGTTCGTCAGCGCTTTTCAAAAAACAGGATGCAGGGCTGTCATTCAAGGCTTTCAAAAGACGATACGGGATCATGCGCTGCCTGAAAACATGATGGCGTGCGGGAGTGTACCGCACAGCTGGTTGTTCAGACAGGGCAGATTTGTGATACATCATTGCGGATTTGGAACATCTGCAGCAACGCTTTGTTATGGGGTCCCTTCCATACCTGTTCCTCATGTGCTGGATCAGATGGGTTTTGCCGCTCAGCTCAACAACATAAATGTAGCGACAAAACCGTTGAAGGCAAAAGACTTAACGGAGGAAACGATCATAGCCGCGATCAGCGAAATGAATGCCGGTTATGCCGAAATGAAGAAGAATGCGGAGATGATCTCCGAGAAAATCAAAACAGAGGGTGGTGTGGCAGAGGCTGTTCGCCTGATCAATGAATGCACAACGGGATGAAACAGGTCCCGCTGCCCGGATAGCGGTAATCCGCTAAATGTGATATAGTTTTAGGTGAAACGACATTTGACTGATACGGGGTTTACCGGAGGAGAAATTTCCATGAAAGTACTGATGATCAACGGAAGTCCGAGAAGCGGCGGCAACACGGGTATCGCACTCGATGAAATGGTAAAGGTGTTTCAGGAGGAAGGCATAGAGACAGAGATTGTGCTGATCGGCAACAGGGACGTCAGAGGATGCATGGCATGTAACGCCTGTGCCGAAAAGGGAAAGTGCGTTTTTGATGATGCGGTTAACGAGATCGCGCCGAAATTTGAGGAGGCTGACGGGCTGGTAGTGGCATCACCGGTCTACTATGCATCGGCAAACGGCACATTGATCTCATGTCTTGACAGATTGTTCTACAGTACGGGCTTTGACAAGACAATGAAGGTCGGCGCAAGTGTGGCTGTGGCCAGAAGAGGCGGCTGCTCTGCCACCTATGACGAACTCAATAAATACTTTACCATCAGCGGAATGCCGGTCGCATCCAGCCAGTACTGGAACAGCGTTCACGGCAGAGACAAGGGAGAGGCGAAGCAGGATCTGGAAGGCCTTCAGACCATGCGTACGCTTGCAAAGAACATGTCTTTCCTTATGAAGAGCATTGCACTCGGGAAAGAGAAGTATGGGCTTCCTCAGAAAGAAGCGCATCAATGGACGCATTTTATCCACTAGATGATATTCCGCGTAAGTACAGCGGAAAACGGGGAGAGGGGACATCATGGAATACTCGCTCACCAGCATACTGGCCCTGATCTACCTGGTGATCAACCGGTTTCACCCGTTTATTTTCTCCTTTAATGCACAGCACGAATACATCACGGAGTCGGGCAGGCATATCGCATTCATCCTGCAGATCGCGCTCTATATGGTCACAACAACCTATATGCTTCATATTGCCCGCAGATCGGCCGGCGTGGAAAGGGCCCGGTACACTGCGGTCGGGGTCAGGCCCGATCCTTGCTTCCGGAATGGCTGAATACGATCCGGAAACAGACAGAACGGTGTCGGAGATATTTGACCGTGCGGACAGGCAGATGTATGAGGACAAGCAGGATCTCAAGAAGGCAGAAAGCGCCGGTCCGTAAGATCCCTGACAGGGTAAGAGGTCTTTATGAAGATTATCGGAGAACAGCTTAAAGAGAAGATCAGTCTCAGTTACTTCTTTTTTTCGCTGTGTCTGGTCTTCCTGGTCGGGTTCAACATTTTGCTGACTGCCGGGTTTGTAAACAGGTACAGTGATTATCTGCATGACTATAAGGCGATCAATACGATCGTCGATTCTTATAATGCTTCAAAAGCAGCATTTCTCACCTATTCCCGCTCGCATGACGAGAAGGATCTTATGGAATTCCAGGATACAACTGCCAGGATCTTTACGGAACTGAACAATGTTGAACACAGCATGAGATCGGACAGGGACTGTATCATGATGTACCGTATCGTTTATCAGATGCTGGAACACAGGCAGGACCTTATGCAGAAGTTCATCAGTTACGGGAATGTCAGCATAAGTGATATCGATGACCTGAATTTTCAGATAGAAAGAAATCTCAATCTGCTCACGACGTATTATATCGACTATGTCAGTGAGAGATTTTCCGGTTATTCGACCGGGATCAAACGGGTGCTGCTCTTTGGTAATATTTTCCTTGTTATCATCACACTGATCGCGTTTATTCTGAATACCAGGATCTACCGGGATCTCATGAGCACAAGGCTTGAAAACGAAAAGCAGAAGCGTTATATCGCAGAAGCCAGAATGCACGAACTCCAGATGCAGATGAACCCGCACTTCCTGTTTAATACCTTAAGTCTCATCATCAGGAATATTCAGATCGGAGAGAGCGATACCGCGATCCGTCTGGTAAAATCAACCTCCCAGTTCCTTCGGCAGTCCATAGAAGTAGGTAACGATACCATAACGATAGATGAGGAACTGGATCTTCTCGAGAAATATCTTTTCATCCAGAAGATCCACAATAAAGGCAGGATCACCATCAAACTGGATGTCAGAAAAACATATATGGATGACATCGTCAAGATCCCGCCGCTGATCATACAACCGCTGGTTGAAAACGCGATCAGACACGGCCTGAAGGATACGACGGAAGGAGGACGTGTCAGCGTCCTCGTAGAGGAAAAGCCGGATATGATCCGGGTGGAGGTTTCCGATAACGGCTGCGGCATGCCGCAGATCTATGTGAGCAACATACTCGGCCATGTTCAGATGGAGCGCATCGGACTCAGCAACGTATATGAGAGACTGTGCCTTTTCTACCACAGGGAAGGCTGCATGGATATAAAGACCGGTCCGGACGGGACTACCGTGATTCTGTATTTATATAAAGAGGTATAACGGAAATGATAAAAGTCATGATCGCGGACGATGAAGAATACGAAAGAGATTATTTAAAGAAAACCATTTCCGAGAAATACGAGGGGATCCTGGAAGTGGTATATGCGGCAACGAACGGCGCGGATGCTTTGGAAAAAGCCAAGGAACTCAAACCGGACATCTGCCTTTTTGATATCCGTATGCCAAGACTGGACGGATTGGAGGCGACCAGCCAGCTGATCGGTTTTCTGCCTGACGTACAGGTGGTGATCGTATCGGCCTACGATGATTTTTCCTATGCCAAGAAAGCGATGAAACTGGGGGTAAAAGACTTCCTGGTCAAGCCCTATCTGGACAAGGAACTGACCCAGACGATCGATAAGATCATTGCAAATATCGGCGGATTTGGCAAGAAGTCTCCCGCGGATAAGATCATGGATGTGGTCACGGGAGATATAGACAGAGATATCGTATGGAATCTGGCCCTTGGGCGATGGGATGAAGCGGACATTGCAAAAGAACTTTCCCTGTGGGGGATCGGAGAGTTTGGTTATAAGTGCATTGTTTTCTATTATGAGGGGATCAAAAATATCGGCGAAAAGGGATGTGATATCGTTAAGGGAATCTTTCACATCAATGCGACGCATACGCTCGTCAGCAGGCTTTTCGATCTGATGGTGGTGTACGTGTTTGCCGAAGATGAAGATGCTTTTATCGAGTTGAACCAAAGCATCAGCAAGACCAGGAACTACATGAAGGAATCGGGCAGCAGTACCGTTTTCTGCGGCGTGAGCGGCATCTATGAGAATGCCGATACGGCCAGAGGTTTTGATGAGGCGTCGGGCTTTATCGACAGCTATTCCGAAAGAGCCGTACAGAGCGGACTCCGGCGCACCATTGAGCAGATCAGGACCGTGAATGAAAATGTGGAAAAAGCCGGTTTTGCGATCGCGAGCAAGAACAGGGAACAGGCGCTCCTGTGGCTGTCTGAACTCAGGAAGAACCTGATGGAGCAATATGAGGGAAGAGCACTTTCCGAATGCTACCTGCAGCACCTTATGGTGATACTGCGGGGACTGAACAGAAGGCTTGGGATCAGGGTCACGAATGAAGATGTGGATAAACTGGCCGGCTATTTCGAGAGCGATGACTGTCAGCTTGATGAGATCACCGAAAAGGTGGTGGACGAGCTGATGGAACGGGCCGGAGACATGCAGATCAACCATAATGTTCTCATCGTCCGCAGGGCCAAAGAGTTCATTCAAAATCACTATCAGGAGCAGATCAATCTGCAGATCGTGGCCGATGCCAATGATATCAGCGCGGGACATCTGAGCAAGTGCTTTAAGAATATAGAAAAGAAAGGATTCTCCGAGTATCTTACCGGATACCGGCTGGAAAAAGCCAAGGAACTCATGAAAAAGGGAGATCTGAGCATACAGGAGATCGCCTATGAAGTGGGTTTTTCGGATTCGAATTATTTCGGCAAGTGCTTTAAGAAAAACGAAGGGATCACGCCGAAAGAGTACTGCAACATGGTATTGATTGGCGTGGGACAGAGCAATTTACGATTGTAACCAAATTTTACTCTTTTTCATTTTATATTACCTTTATTGACTGTCTCCGGATTTCTATAATGACGGTGTAACAATCAATTACCGGATCAATGGAGGTATTCTTATGAAAAAGAGAGTTATTGGGGCAATGCTGGTTGCTCTGGCACTGTTTGCAACAGGATGCGGATCGCAGGCTGCCGATGCGGCAGGTGCTGCCGCAGCGGATGCGGGAGCCGGAGCAGCCGAAGGTCAGGCGGCACCGGGCGGTGACTTTACGATCAAGATGTCGACACAGCTTAGCGAAGGATCACCGTTTGTGGATGGGTTCAATGCCTGGGCGGCTGCGGTCAAGGAGAAAACAGGCGGTCATGTTACCATAGAGGTTTATCCCTCCGCGGCGCTGGGAAGCGATGAGGATGTGATCGAGCAGGCACTGCAGGGAGCAAACGTAGCCGTTCTTACAGACTGCGGCAGAATGGGCAATTACGTAAAAGAGATGGGCATCCTGAACGCGGCTTATTTTGCGGACAGCTACGAGGAAATGCAGAAGTTTATGGAGACGGATACTTTTGAAGGCTGGACCAATGAACTGGAGACGCAGCATGGTATCAAGATCCTGAATTTCGGCTGGTGTGACGGCTTCAGACATTTCCTTACCAACAAACCCGTCTATTCACCGGACGATCTGAAAGGTGTTCTGATCCGTACACCGGGCGCGGATGTATGGAGCAAATCCATCGAATCGCTGGGAGCAACACCGGTTTCGACGGTAGGCTGGGCTGATGTTTACAATGCCGTTCAGACCAAGACGATCGACGGCGCGGAAGGACAGACTTCTGCTTCCTATCCGGCGGCTCTTTACGAAGTCCTGGATTATATGGATCAGACAGGCCACATCCTTCTGATGAACGGCATCATTGTCGGCGAGAAGTTCTGGGATACGATCCCTGCGGAATATCAGAAGATCATCGTGGATGAGTGCGCGGTTGCCGCAGAGAACGCATCCAAGGTCGTAGCTGATAATGCTGCAGCAAACGAAGCCAAAATGGCGGAGGCCGGTATGACCATCATCCCGCCTGAAGATATTGATATAGAGGCATTCAGAAAAGCCTCCGAAAAAGCATACGAAGAGCTTGGATTTACCGAGCTCAGAGCGGAACTGTATAAGAAGATCGGAAAGCAGTAGTGCGCGAAGGAGATTTTTATGAGTAAGTTCTATCACTTTTTTGTAAAAGTCGAAGAGCTCATTGCCTGCCTGCTGCTTGCCGGAATAGTCAGCCTTATGTTCCTGTCGGCGGTCCTGCGTAAAGCAGGGCTGCCGCTGAACTGGGCTGGTGATACATCCCTGCTGCTCTTTACATGGGCCTGCTTTCTGGGCGCGGATCTGACCATGCGGGAAAAGAGCATGGTCAATGTGGATATGCTCCTGAACAGATTTCCGGTAAAGGTGCAGAAGGTGATCCGGATCGTATGCCATATAGCGGCAATGGCTCTTTTGTTCTCGTTTATTTATTACGGCATACCGCTTTGCATAGAGTCGGTTGAACGAAAGTTCTCCAACATGAACCTCAGTTATTCCTGGGCAAGTGCCAGTGTCCCTGCGGGAAGCCTCCTGCTTCTTGTTACATCAGGGATCAACCTTGTCAAAATGGTGAGATCAAAGGACGGTACATACGGAACACAGGGAGGTGATGACATATGCTGATCGTTATCATCGCTTTCCTGGTACTGCTTGCGATAGGTATGCCGGTGGCTTTCTCGATCGGTATCGCCGGCGTGCTGTTCTTTATCGTGAATCCGAGCGTACCGTACAGCATCGCGGTGCAGAAGGTGGTATCATCCACGCAGTCTCTTAACATGCTTTCCATTCCCCTGTTCATCTTTGCGGGCAACCTCATGAATGAAACGGGGATCACGAAGAGGCTCATCAAGCTGTCCAATACGCTTGTCGGACATCTGCCGGGACACCTCGGACAGGTGAGCTGCGTGCTTTCGACGCTCATGGGCGGAGTTTCCGGTTCTGCCAACGCAGATGCTGCCATGGAATGCAGGATCCTGGGTCCCGATATGATGAAATCCGGATACTCAAGAGGCTGGAGTGCTGCGATCAACGGCGTTTCGTCACTGATCGTTGCAACAATCCCGCCCAGTATGGGACTGATCATTTACGGATCGGTGGGTGATGTTTCCATCGGCAAACTGTTTATCGCCGGGCTGATCCCGGGTCTCCTGATGTGTGCGGCACTGATGACATCGGTTCATGTCTCGGCCAAGAAAAGAGGCTACAAGCCCGCCAGAGAGACAAGACCTTCAGCCGGCGAGATCGGAAGATCACTTGCAGAGAGCCTGTGGGCACTCATGTTTCCCGTGATCCTGATCGTGGGGATCAGAATGGGTATCATGACACCCGCGGAATCAGGTGCATTTGCGGCGGTATACGCTTTGTTCATCGGCTTCTTCGTATTTAAGGAGCTCAATCTGAAAAAACTGGTCAACTGTCTGAAGGGCAGTGTAAGAGATATCGGTATCGTCATGCTGATCGTAATGATATCCAACATCTTCGGGTACGGCATTACGTACGAAAACGTGCCGAAGAAACTTGCAGAGATGCTTGTAGGCGTGACCGACAACAAATACATCATGCTGATCCTCATCATCATTCTGCTTGCTTTTGCGGGAATGTTTGTGGAAACTACGGTGGTGGCGCTTTTGATGACGCCGATTCTTCTGCCGGTAGTGCAGAGTGTCGGGGTATCCCCCGTTCATTTCGGCGTCCTTATGATGACGGTGGTAACAGGC
>JAGCXZ010000291.1 GCA_017961065.1 Lachnospiraceae bacterium | reverse complement strand
TGTATTACCGATATCCAAGTCCGAGATCTGCGGATTCTTACCGGACGTAAGTCCAACTACTGTTGAGGCAGTGCTGGGGAAAATGGTAAAAGACGGATCCGTAAAAAAGATAGGATCGGCCCGGGCAACGAAATATGTAAATGCAAAACATATCCGTTGATTTTTGTGTTGCCCAATCCGCTCTATTACGGACAATATAAGAAAACAACTGATAGGAGAACAGAAATGATCACACTTAAAAGACCGGTCAAAGAATATGAATCAAGGGCAATTGCCTTTAAGCAGGAGTTTATCGAAAACGGAGAGACAACGATAAACGGAAGTGAACTCCTAGATCAGATGGACTCATATGATGAGTGGCTTAAATCTGTAACAGATAATACTTCACATGATACTGTAAACCCTTCATGGGTAGTTACAGACACATATTTTGCATTTGATGAGGATGATAATATCGTTGGCATCATCGATCTTCGTCATGAATTAAATGATTTCCTTAAGGATTTTGGGAACAGCGGTTACAGTGTAAGACCATCGCAGCGTCGAAAAGGGTACGCGACGGAAATGTTGAAACTCATTCTGGAACGGGCACGTCAAGTTGGAATGGATAAACTCCAGCTTTCTGTAGAACGTTCAAATGAACCGTCTGTAAAGACGATCACAAAAAACGGCGGCGAATATGAAAGAAGTTTTACCTTTGAGGGAGAAGAAGCGGATGTGTACTTGATTCACATAGTTTAGATTAAAGAGCATGGGAAGTACTTGTAAACATATAGATCTAACGGATTTAGAGAAAGAAAAGAGATAAGGATGAAGATAGTATGGAGCTACGAAAAATCAACACACAGGATGCATTTGCCCAATGGGAATACACAACGGCTTTGCCGGCAGACGAGAATGGACTGACCAACCCATATTATGGTGTTTCATATGATGAATATATAGAAAAAGTACTTCCTGAATTGATCTCGTATGAACATCCGGTAAATATGCCTGAATGGTTTGTGCCTGAAACATATTATTATCTGTGGGATGATGGACGTCTTGTCGGAGAGTTCAGGATCAGACATCATCTTACGGAAGCGCTTCGAACCGGTGCAGGCCATATCGGTTACAGTATTTTAAAAAGTGCCAGAGGTAAAGGATATGGAACGGAAGGATTAAGACTTACGGTCCGGATCGCAAAGGAAATTATCCCGGAGGACGAGATATATTTGCGGGTAAATAAAGATAATATCGCTTCCCAAAAGGTCATGAAGAAAAACGGAGCCCGACTCTCAGGAGAAGATGAAACACATCTGTTTATGCGAATAGCAAAATGATCCGGATTTGAAGCATCCTAGGAGCAGATATGAATACAGATAGAATAAGTGAATTAAGAAAAGAGTGGGAAGCAGAGGAGAAGGTTGCACACATACATGGGTGGGACTTTTCTCATATTCATGATAGATATGAAGAAGAGGATGACCTCCCATGGGACTACAAAAAGATAATCGAAGAGTTTCTTCTTCCTGATATGAAACTGTTGGATTTTGATACAGGTGGTGGCGAGTTTTTATTATCTTTGAAGCACCCATACAAGAACACTGCAGCTACTGAAGGATATGCCCCTAATGTTGAATTGTGTAAGGAGGTTCTCTTACCATTTGGGATTGATTTCAGATCTTGCGATGATGAGTCAAATATCCCTTTTGCTGACAGCTCTTTTGACATAATGATAAACAGGCATGGAAGCTTTGATCCTGTGGAAGCACATAGACTTCTCAAGCCGGAAGGGCTTTTTATTACACAGCAGGTAGGAGGCAAGAACGACAGAGATCTTGTTGAGATGGTTTTACCGGATGTACCTGCACCTTTCCCAGAACTTGAATTGTCAATTCAGAGAAAGAGGTTTGAAGAAGCAAGCTTTGAGATAATAAGAGCTGAAGAAGTATTTAAACCAATCAGGTTCTACGATGTTGGGGCATTTGTATGGTTCGCGCATATTATCGAATGGGAATTTCCGGGTTTCTCTGTTGAAAAATGCTTTGACAAATTACTTGAAATACAGGAAGTAATTGACAAGAATGGATTTGTAGAAGGTACTATTCACAGATACCTTATAGTGGCAAAGAAGAAAGGCTAATAATAATGATGGAGAGGCTAAAGCTATCGAAATATATCCTGACAAGCGGGGATGTTGAAAATGAGATCGATCTACAGAAGCGAAGAGGGTAAAAACAGGATACTGGAGTTATATGACAGTCAGTTGGCCGGATTATCTGTACCATGGAAGGATATCTATGTTCAAACATCGTTTGGCAGAACGCATTTGATCGAGACGGGAAATACAGAAGGGGAACCGCTTCTGGTTTTTCATGGCGGCAATGCTACCACTGCATATAACCTTCTTTGCTGCGATTTTCTATTTGATGACTTTCATGTATATGCTGTCGACATTATCGGACATCCCGGAAAAAGTGCTGAGGTCAGTCTTCCGGCAAGCGGATATGCCTATGGTAAATGGACCGGAGAGGTGATCGATGCACTTGGATTTGAAAGGATCAGTCTGTTTGGCGGTTCCTTCGGCGGAGGAGTCATTGCAAAAACAATGTGCGAGGTTCCGGATAAAGTAAAGAAGTCCGTGATGTATATTCCGTCAGGGATCAGGAATGCTTTGGCGATCAAAAATGCACGCATGATGGTACCGATGATCCTGTACTGGATCACGGGTAAGGAAAAGTGGTTTAAGAAATGCTTTATGCCAATGGCGATCACGGAAGACAATATCACGGATGACATACTTCAGACCGCAAAGCTCAGTATAGACTACATGAGGGTCAAGACCGCTATGCCAAGTAATGTGGACGGGGAGAGGATGAAGAAATGCAAGGCGCCGACTCTTGTTATGGGTGCGGAGAAAGACTGCCTCTTTCCCGGACCTAAAGTCATTGAGAGGGCAGAACGGATCATTCCGAACTGCAAAACCTATCTGCTGAAAGACCGCGGACATATGCACTTTCTGACTGATGATGAAAAGAAAATGATCGTTGCTTTTTTGAAATAACCTTCGGTTTGTGCGAAGTATGGCAATGTCAATTATCCGGGGAACCATTCCCCGGGATGATCGGCTGAAACAGCAATAAAAAAAGGAGAATTACTGCAGGGATTATTTATCTATTGCTCTTTTGCTGTAAATGTGATAAACCATAAATGATAAGAAAAAGGAAAGGCGCACCGGTTGTGCGGGTGAAGGAATGAAGAACAGATAATTTGATTTGGTAGATGCAGATGAAATGAGTTGGCCTGAAAGGGTCTGTTTGTATATGCCGAATTGGATTATCGTATTCATTTTGAAGCCATCATGGAATGAGCGTGTGATTTCGGCATGTGCCCGGCCTTCATTTGTACGTGTAATCTGCTTTCGGTATGAGGCAGATTATTTTTATGCCATCAGCAATCATAGAGAGGAGACATTGATATGGCAAAGATACAAGTGACGGACCTGACATTTTCTTATGACGGAAGCGCAGATGATGTTTTTGGGGGTGTAACCTTCAGTATTGATACGGACTGGAAGCTGGGACTGATCGGCAGAAACGGGAAAGGAAAGACAACCCTGCTGAATCTGCTCATGGGAAGGTATGAATACCGGGGCAGCATAAAGAGCGGCACCCGCTGCGATTATTTTCCGTATCGCTTATCCGGCCGGGATCCTGACAAAAACGCGATCGATCTTCTGGAGAAATGGAAACCGCAGGTAGAGACCTGGCAGGTGTTGATCCGGATGAACGAACTTAAGATGGATCCGGAGTGCCTTTACAGGCCTTTTGGAAGTTTAAGCTTCGGGGAACGCACCAGAGTGATGCTGGCAGTCCTGTTTGCCGCAGAGAATGAGTTCCTTCTGATCGATGAGCCGACGAACCATCTTGACACGCAGGCGCGTGAGATCGTAAAGGAATTTCTTGCTTCGAAAAAAGGATTCATCCTTGTTTCGCATGACAGAGACCTGCTGGACGGAGTGTGTGATCATGTACTTGTATTAAACAGATCCACGATAGAGGTACAGGCCGGCAGCTTTTCGACCTGGTGGGAGAACAAGGAAAAGAAAGATGCGTTCCTGCAGGCTGAGAACGAGAAACACCTTAAGGAGATCGGGAAATTAAAGGCTGCTGCGGACAGAAGCAGCAGATGGGCCGATAAGAACGAGAATACGAAAATAGGATTTGATCCCGTTCAGGAACATGACAGGAGCATATCGAGCAGATCTTTCATAGGCGCCAAAACCAAAAAGATGCAGGCGAGGGTGAAGTCGTACGAGCAGCGTATTGAACGCGAGATCGAGGAAAAAGAAGGCCTGCTGCAGGATATCGAGAGGGTTTGTGACCTGAAAATAGAGCCGCTCAGATTCCACAAGGAAGTGCTGGTCAGCGCAAACGATCTGTCCTTAAGATATGCAGATGCCGGGAAAGAGTTGTTTTCGGGACTGAGATTTCAGGTCAGGCGAGGCGAAAGGGTGATCCTGTCCGGTGAGAACGGATGCGGCAAATCGAGCATTTTAAAAGCGATCTTAAGCAGGGCGGATTCCGGGGAACAGAGGACGGATCCGGGACTTCTGGTATCCGGTGATCTGGAAGTGGCATCCGGCATGATCATATCGTATGTCAGTCAGGACACTTCGTTTCTGACCGGATCGCTCCGGGACTACTGTAAAGAGAGGGGCCTGAGTGAAAGCCTTTTTCTCGCGGTGCTCAGACGGCTTGATCTCGGACGTGAGCAGTTCGTGAAGAACATGGAGGATTTTTCCGAGGGGCAGAAGAAGAAGGTACTGATCGCAGCAAGCCTGATCACTCCCGCGCATTTATACATCTGGGACGAACCGCTGAACTTTATCGATGTATTCTCACGGATGCAGATCGAAAACCTGATCATGCAGTTTAAGCCCACAATGCTGCTGGTCGAGCACGATATCAGATTCCGGGAAAAAGTTGCTTCCGAAGTGGTCGGCGTAGGGCGGCCGGGAAGCCGGAATGAATAAGTCCCGATTGATTCGGAACCTGAAAAATGGTAAGGTTAATGATCATGGGGCGACAGCAATGAAGAAGCATATCAGACACCCGATCCGTCCGTTTTATGACGGGAATTCAGACATACTGATCCTGGGAAGCTTCCCTTCCGTAAAATCACGGGAGCAGATGTTCTTTTACGGGCATCCGCAAAATCGCTTCTGGAAGGTGATCGCATCGGTCTTTGATGCGGACTGCCCGGGAACGATCCCCGAAAAGAAGGCTTTCCTTAAGAAGCATCATATCGCTTTGTGGGACGTGATCGGATCCTGCGACATCGAAGGCTCATCCGATGCCAGCATAGAGAACGCTGCCGCAAACGACCTCTCGGTGATCCTGGAAAGCGCCAGGATCCGCGCGATCTTTGTCAACGGGAAAACGGCGGAGAAGTATTACAGGAAATATATCGAACCGGAAACGGGAAGAAAAGCAGTCTGCCTGCCATCCACCAGCCCTGCCAATGCTGCGTGGAGCGTGGACAGACTGGCAGAGCAGTGGAGAGCAGCGATCCGACTTGCCGGATCGGAACCGGGTCCGGAACAGATAAAGTGAGGACTGTCATATGGAATACGTACATACGGTTCAATACTATGAAACAGACAAAATGGGCATCACGCACCATTCCAACTACATCAGGTGGATGGAAGAGGCCAGGGTTGATTTTCTCTCCCGGATCGGCTGGGACTACGCAAAGCTTGAGGAGGCGGGCATCGTGTCCCCGGTTTTGCATGTGGCCTGCGATTATAAGCAGAGTACGACCTTTTCCGATCGCGTGCATATTCATGTTACGGTAAAAGAGTTCAAAGGGGTCAAGCTTCATCTTGCATACGAAATGAAGGATGATAACGGAAAGGCCGTTTGTCTTGCTACGTCCTCCCACGCGTTTCTGGATCGTACGGGCAGACCCGTCCGCATGAAGCAGGATCATCCGGAACTGTTTGAAGTACTCAGCAATCATGCGGCCGAAGTTCAGGGACGGTTTTAAGCATTTATTATACAGGGGAAGCTGCCATGGATAAAAATCATATCGGAAAACTGTTGTTGTGCGTGCCGCTCATTCTACTGCTCCTGACCGCCTGTTCCTATGATCCGGAAAAATACGAAGCGGAGAATAACAGGAACCTGGACGATAGGCGCGAGAAGATCATGGAGCAGATGGAACTGAAACTGGCCCTGAAATATACATCTGCTGCCTACAGCGCCGACCGGGACCGGCCGTTTGATGTATACGATCTGAAAAAAGGCGGCAACAAGTCGTGGTATCAATACGGGGTGTATCCGGCAACTGCCACATCCTATCTGCTTCAGGAACCCGTGACATTCGATGTTGAGATCGAAACCGACGGGAAGAAGTTCGGGGAGGTTGCGGACAACTATTACGGCATTCTCTACGGAGATGAAGTAAAAGAAGAGGTCGCGGATCTGCTTGCGTTGTATCCGCTTGAGGATGTGCAGATCAACTACGAACCCAGTGAAGAGATCCCGCGGGCGGAGGATGACTTAAAGAAAAACCTGATGATCTGGGGAGCGTATCATGTATCGGATCCGGGTGAGATCGAGACCCTCTGCGATCTGGCCGATGAACTGAACCGGATGGGATGCATGCACAGACTGACGATCTACAACGACATCAAGGGGAACGCCTCGATGGGGGAGAATAACATATCCTCCAAGGAAATACGAAAGTATTTCGAATAAACCGTCTCACAAACTTTTGGGATATGGTTTATGAAAAGGGGTTTTTTATGTTAAAATAGCAACAGCACCGTTTTGAGATTATACCCGGGAGGTTATTATGTCGGGGATTCGGGATATAGCGGAACGCGCGGGCGTGTCGATCTCAACCGTTTCCAACGTTCTGCACAACAAAAACAGCGCGTCCGCCAAGACGCGGGAAAAGATCCTGGCCATTGCCGCAGAACTCGGTTATGAGATGCCGATGGCCAAAAAACGCGGCAATCATACCGTCATCTGCAATTTGAGTGATTTTGATGCCCTGTATTATCTGGATATCCTGCACGGGATCAGTGACTACACGAACGCCAAGGGCTACAGCATGCTGATCTGCAGTGGCGAGAACATCGCGCACTATGCGGATCCGGAGGTGGTCTGCGGCTGCATCGTGAATGATGTCAACACAGCGGATGCGGATCTGCTCAAGGTTGCGGAAAAAGGGATCCCTGTCATTGTGCTTGACCGTGAGATCGACAGCCCCAGGATCAAGAGTATCGTGGTGAACAACTATGCTGCGGAGAAACAGCTGATCGAAGGACTGATCGAAGCCGGATATCAGCGGTTCGCTTTTCTGGCGGGACGCAATACGGATGACAACAAAGACCGTTATGCCGCATTCCGCGATACGCTCAAGGAGCACGGACTCACGTTCCGCAGGAATGATTATTTTGAGGGAGACTGGCGGGAAAAGAGCGGAGCCCAGGCGGCGCGCCTCCTGATGCTTTCCGAGGAGATGCCCGAGATCGTGGTATGCTCCAATGACATGATGGCGCTCGGTGCGATCCGGCTACTTTCGAATAACGGACTCAGGATCCCGGATGACATTGCGGTCGCGGGATTTGATGACATCATCATTTCGCGTTACACCGAGCTTACGACGGTCACGGTGCCTGATTATGAACGCGGATATCTGGCGGCACAGGCGTTGATCGACATTCTGGACGGCAAGGGTGATTTTGAGACCGTCCGGATCGGTGCAAGGGTCAAATGGAGGAAGACGACCAAAAATTTTCGTAAAAAATAAGTAAAATCCGGATGTGATTTTACTAAAACTAAAAAGATTTTACTAAAATCAGGACACGGCTTGGTTATTAACCATAAACCACCGTGTCTTTTTTGTTGATATCGCATAAAAAAACAGGGCGGGATTGTTATTTTTTTGGCGAACATTCCATAATTGAGACATAGGTAAATACCGTTGCCGGGCAAATGGCGGCGGAAAGTTTTCTTATAGAAACCAAAGGAGGAACAGTAATGAAAAAGAAAGTTTTAGCGGTTATGCTGGCAGCGGCAACTGTATGTGCAGCGCTTGCAGGTTGCGGAGGAAATGCCGCAGCACCCGCAGGTGATGCTGCACCGGCAGCAGACGCAGGAGCAGCGGATGCAACGGGAAGCGTTGCAACACCCGAAGGCGGGATCAGACTCGTCAACAACAAGGTTGAGGTGGATGAAGGCCTCAAGAAACTGGCAAAAGCATATGAAGAGAAGACCGGCGTTCCGGTTGTCATCGAGTCTCTCGGCGGCGGTATCGACACGCAGGCTACCTTAAAGGGTTACTACCAGGCAGACAACATGCCCGACATTTTCGTATTTGAAGGTGATATCCACTATCCGACATGGGAAGGCCTTCTGGCAGATCTTTCCGGCGAAGCATGGGTAAACGATACGGAAGCGGAATATGTAAGAGACGGTAAGGTTTACGGTTTCCCGACCACAACGGAAGCGATCGGTCTTGCATACAATGCAGATATCCTGGCCAAGGCCGGTGTTGATCCCAAGAGCATCACGGGTCCCGAGAGCATGAAGAAGGCATTTGAGACGATCGATGCCAAGAAGGACGAACTCGGACTGACATCCGTTCTCGGTTACTATACGGAGTCTTCACAGCTCTGGTGGTCTCCCGGACAGCACGTATTCGGAACCTATTTTGATTCCGGTCTGTCCCGTGACGACACCACATACATCGATCTGTTCAAGGACGGCGGCAAACTTGACATGGACCGCGCCACACCGTGGGCAGAGATGGTTGCACTGTTCAACCAGTACACGGATCCCGCAGGTGTTTCCGGCACATATGATGCACAGGTTCTCGGTTTCGCATCCGGAAAGTACGCGTTCGTAACACAGGGTTCCTGGATCGGCGCTACACTGGTTAACGATGACAAAGATGCATATGCGGCAGCAGGCAACTTCGAGATCGGCATGATCCCTTACGCATTCATCGAGGGACAGGATACGATCCTGACGAACTCCCCGAACTGGTGGGGCGTATTCAAGGACGGCAACGTGGAAGAAGCCAAGAAGTTCCTTGCATGGTGTGCAGCAGATGACGGCGGACAGGAGATCCTTGCAAAAGACTGCGGATTCATTTCCCCGTACGCAAGCAACACACACGCACCGGACGATCCGTTCGCAAAGACGATCGCAGAGTATACCGCAGCAGGCAAGACCTCTTC
>JAGCXZ010000290.1 GCA_017961065.1 Lachnospiraceae bacterium | reverse complement strand
GCGGTAGATCGCAGCGCCGGCACAGGCCGAAAACACCTTGCAGTACCGGTCGAAGCGCTTCTTATTCCTGTCCTTGCCGCGCGCAAACGCCCAGCCGAGCGCACAGTACAGGTCTCCGGCTCCGTCGATCCGGTCCGGCTTTGCCATCTGCAGCATTTTGGAAGAAACGGAAAAGATCTTCGGATCCTTATCGATCGCCAGATACAGTTCCTCCACAAAATGCGCGTCACATACCGTATCATTGTTCAGAAGGATCAGATAAGGGGATCTTGTCCGCCTGATGCCCTCGTTGACCGCACGGCTGAAACCGAAATTCTGTTCCATGCGGATCAGAGTGATCTCGGGGTAGTGCTCGGCAATAAAATCCGCGCTCCGATCCGTTGAGGCATTGTCAATGATCAGGATTTCAAAATCGGAAAACGTCTGCTCCTTCAGAGCGCGCAGACAATTCTCTATGTAGGCATCGCCGTTATAATTGGGAATGATCACCGTGACCGCCGCCATGAGCCTGTCTATCTCCTCCTGAATTCCGCATACGGATCAAATATTACGATATACTTCTGCGCAAGCTTGGGCTTGCCGCCGTCAAATTCGATCGCTCCGCGCCGCAAAAGCATGCAGTCAAGGGAAACCCCGTCCGTCCTCTGCATGAGGGACGCACGGTGCATATAGCCGGAATAATGGCCGTTCAGGCCCTTGAAATTCGGTACATACCGTCCGGTCTCATCCTTATTGTAGCCGGCGCTCTCCACCCTGAAGTGTCTGTCATAGATCTTGCCGCCCACACAGCCGACCTCATACCGGCTTAAGGGACCCATCATCTCCCTCAGGTAATCGGGACTGAGCGGCTTTAGGTTTTCGGCCAGGATCAGGATATAGTCCTCGCTGATCTGTTCGATCTGTTCCTCGCTCATCTCATCCCACTGCTGTCTGGTCAGACGCAGGACCGTCGCGGGTACTGCCTCGTAGTTTACACGGAAAAAGCCGAGATGCTCCGTATGTTCCACTGTTCCCGCGATACCTTTGCGTTTCAGATGGGCTTCCACGGCCCGCTTTCCGGCTTCATAGGCATAGCGTTTGCTCTCGGGGTTCACAGCCGTCGAGTCTTCATGGCAGCGCCAGTGATAAAGGACCTTCGGTACATGGGCAATGGCACTGACCGGGATATTCTCCAGGCACCGGAACATGAAGTCATGATCCTGCGCACCGTCGAACTCCTCCAGAAAGCCACCGGCCTTTCTGCCCAGTTCTGTGCGGAAAACGAAAAAATGACAGATGTAATTATTGCTCCGTAAAAGGTCAATGTCAAAGGATGGTTTAACGTTTGGTTCGAAGTATTGCATGCTTTGATCGACTTTATCTTCATCCGTATAGACCGCTTTCAGGCGGTTGCTGTATACATTTCCGTCCTTGCGGAGGTTGTCGGAGAGAACCCGCATGATCTCATGAAGCGCATCCGGTTCCAGCAGATCATCATGATCCAGAAGTCCCGCATATTCTCCCGTCGCCATTTCCAGCGCCGCATTGGTGTTTGCCGCGATCCCGCCGTTGCTCTCAAGCTTCCGGTAGCGGATCTTTTTGGCCACGGCCGCATCGATCGTGCCTGTCATATCCATGACCGTGTTCTTTACCAGATCCGACTCGGACCCGTCAGCAATACAGAGTTCCCAGTTCTCATAGGACTGCGCGATCACGGATCCCATCATTTCCTTAAGGAACAACGGATTCGTCTCATAGGCCGGCACAAGGATGCTGATCCTGTACGGATGCAGATACTTCTCCTCGCGCTGCGCGGCCAGTTCCTCCTCATTCGGGCGCATCTTCAGGACCATTTCACTGTGTTCCCGGTCAGCCCCGTCATGATCCAGACGCTCGCGAACTTTGTAAAATGTTCCTTTAACACCGTTGCGTTTCATGTAATTCAGGGCTTTTTTCATGTTTTCCCGATTGCATTTGTTCCAGATCGAAGTCGAATCACTCAGTTAAAAACACCTGTAATTCTTCCGGGGTACCCAAAACGTGAACCTTCTGCGGGTCCACATCACAGATCCCCACAACGCCGCCTTTTGCGATCAGGTAGTTATAGAGCGGCGCCACATAACGTTCCTTTCCGGCAGCGCCCGTCAGGGAAGTGCTCCTCCCCTCCTCATAGAACTCCCGATACAGACTCTCATATAAACCGCATGTCTTAAAATAATAGGCTCCCAGGGTGCAGAACTCTGAGATCCGTTCCTTTTCACGCACCTCAACGGCATCTCCCGCCTCATTGAGCCTGACAAAACTCCAGTGATCGCCGGGTGCACGGAAGCAGGGAATGAATCCGTCTCCCCGCAGCTGATCCGCATTCATCTGTCCGGCTTCAACATAGGTGTCGATATTGTAGATCAGCAGTGCCTCGTCCCTGTTCCAAAACGGCGCGGCCAGCATGGCTGTTGTCGCCTGCCCGTCCGTTGTATGATCCAATTCGATGACCCTGTGAGACCCGATGCCGATCTCCCGGCAGGCATTCTCGATGAATCCGCCGGAGTGATCCTCGGCCCTGACAATAAAATAATAGTTGTTATTTTCCCGTATCCACGCAGGCTCTCCATCGACCACTCGAACAGACTGCGGCCTTTTGCCTCGATCATGTATTTGGGTACCCGGTAGCCGGCCTTTTGGAACCTGCTGCCAAGCCCCGCCATCGTTATGACGATCTCCATGTCATACTCCCTTAATCCGTGCCGTGATTATCTTCCTGTCCGCAGCGGCTCTTCTTGCAGATCTCATCCAGTTCTTCCGGGGTATGGCGCAGGAATTCATCCGGCCGTACCGTCCTGTCATCCACATAGAACCCGCGATGACCGGGCCAGGGCTTGCCGTAGACGATCTCATCATAGGGAATCTCCCACTTATCAAGCCATGCCAGCAGGATCTTGGCCGTGTTCGCATTGATCAGGCCGATATTCCCGTTATAGCTGTTCATGTTTCTTGAGGTCAGCAGAACGATCTTTGCGCCCTGCGCTTTATATTCACGGATCCTGTCCACCATCTCGGGGTAGGGTACCAGGTCCTCATATCTCTCTTCCGGTTTTTTGATCGGGCAGAGCGTGCCGTCAACATCAAATACAAAGGTCAGATCACTCATGCGCTATTCCTTCCAGGATCCTGATCGCATTCAGTATGAACGCGAGCACTTTCTTTTCTCTGTCGATATGCAAGGGCAGCATCGACAGGAACAGGGAAGCCTCGTAGAGCCGGATCAGAGGGAGATCCATGTGGTATCTGTCCAGATAGTCCCTGAAAACGGCTGCATATGCTTCATTGCTGCAGTCCACACGAAGCTGCAGTTCCATCTTTTCGTTGACGCAGATCTCAAACAGATCGCTGTTGAAATAGTCATAGGAGCCGAGGATCGAATGGGAAAGCTTGGCCAGATCGTAGTACGGATCCGTATACAGTTCTTCCTCCGTCATGGCTCCTTTGGGATCGATCAGCTTGATAAAGGACGCCTCATCGGAATAGAGAATGTTCGAAAAGCACAGATCCCCGTGTCCGATCGCCAGAACGCTCTCCGTCTTCCTCTTCCGCGTCATCTGCGCGTAAACATCCAGATAATATGTATAAACCGCGTCAATATCGGCAAACCTCGCACCTGAGGCAAGCAGGGCATTCAGTTTCCCGCAGGCCGGGTGCTTCTTCAGTTCTTCGATCCGTCTGCGCACCTTATCCACGTAGAGCTCCTGCGTGCACTTCCGATAAACATCCTCCGGAACGGTCTTATGCCTGCGCGTGGTAATGAAATGGAACAGTTTTTCCATGATTGACCGGAACTCATCGGTTCCGATCGCCCCATGCACATAGCGGATGGCCAGATCCGTCATATGGTACCGCTCCATCGCATAGGAAGCCGAGCCGTCTTCCTCCCGGTAAGAGAACGGCATGGCAAACCACATCTTCATATCATCCGGCAGAAGCCCGTAGAATGTGTATTCCCTGTGCAGCTTTTCGATATTTGCCGAGTGTTTGACGACGGTAAAATCATCCCCGGAAAGCTCGTTGAAAAAGCGTGCGTCGAACCCGTCCGTGATAAAC
The DNA here is from genome assembly GCA_017961065.1 of Lachnospiraceae bacterium. Classification (GTDB taxonomy): domain Bacteria; phylum Bacillota; class Clostridia; order Lachnospirales; family Lachnospiraceae; genus UBA2868. Next base: position 3,062 of record JAGCXZ010000290.1, on the reverse strand, counting down.
TGCCTGAACGCGCCAACAGAGGACAGGTCTGAGAACGCATCCGTGGGGATCGCGGCAAAACCGGCTTCATCCGTCGGGGCAGAGGCAAGGTAATGCTGCGCGTCAGGATAAATAACGCATGCGATTTTATCGTCCTGGACTACCTTGTAGCATTCCTTGGCATAGAGTGATTTTTCTGCCAGGATTGCAAAGGCTTCCTCGTCCCGGATCACCATGTCGGAATACAGTTTCAGGATCGCATCCGGAGAATCGGCCGTGATCTTTTCTCCCTTACCGGCAAATCCGCCGCAGACGGGAATGCGCATGCAGATACGCTCCATGCGGTCACGCAGGGGGATCCTTTTGAAGATCGTTTCCCCGAAACTCTTGTTGCCGGTGATGTTGCGGATCATCCGTTCCGGTATTCTGCTGTCGTCGTAGACAACCGTCATCTTTTTCATGCTTTTCTTCGTTCCTTGTCCTTGTTCGCATCAAACAGCGTATGCGTGCAGATGCACAGAAGCAGCGTGGTCACCGTCAGCGCCGCCATAAATATGATGCCGAATGAAACATACAGGTTCATGAGCGGCGTCCGGTTGGCGGAAACAATGCTCTGGATATAGGCCGAGATATCCGCCTGTTCCCCGATCCGGTAGGATCCGGCCAGCAGGTAGAGGATCGCACATTCGAGCAGCCATGCCACGAATGAGCAGATCGTCAGCAGCGCATATCTGCCGTGGATCAGCCTTTTGACATATTCGTAACCGGAACGCATCAGTTCCAGCAGTTTGAGGCTTCCCATCGCGCCCGGTGAGGTCCGGTTCATGATCAGATACCGGTTCAGGTAGGTATAGAACGACGGGAACGCCCTGTAGGCAAAAATAAACACAACGGCAAAGACCGCCAGCAGGAGCGTGGAATCCGATACGGATCCGCCTTTTAACAGTTCAAACGGCAGAAGGATCAGCACCAGCGCCACCGTGTCGAAAAAGCGGTCCAGCAGGACGGATAAAAACCCGATCCGGAAGCTCTTTGTCGCCCGGCAGAACACAAAGATCCTGAAAAACTCGCCCAGTTTGAACGGAACGATCAGATTGACGAGCGTTGTCAGGCAGTACAGGAACAGAAAGCGCCTGAACGGGATCTTTTCATCGATCAGGATCAGGTAAAGCCGGATCAGCTTCACACCATGCACGATGACAAACAATATCACGACTGCCGGAACGATCCACAGATCGCCCAGATTCAGGGTTTCCGTCATTTGATCACATCCGCTCCGTATTCTGCAACGACCCTGTCACGGTAATCCGAGCGGATCACCGAGGGGTCTCTTAAGTAATCAAACAGGATCTTTAAGACCTTCACGGCCTGGGACGCCATTTTCACGTTGGATACCTGGTCGTCTTCACGCCAGGAAACGGGATAGAATCTGGCATCGAGGTTATAATAGTCCAGGGCGAGGACCATGCAGTAGTTGAACATCAGGTTATCCGGAAACTGCTCATAGTAACGGCTCGCAAGGTCGGATACGCGGTACATGTTCAGCCCGCTCCCCAGATCATACACTTTTTTGCGGATTACCGCCGCAAACAGGAAGTCATAGACCACGTTCCCGAATGTCCGGAAGGCGGAATAGCCGATCAGGTGCGAACCGCGCATGAAGCGTGCGCCGAGGATGCATGCGTGCTTCCTGTAGTACCCCGATCGCAGAACGGGCAGGAAATCCCGGATCGAACCCTGATCATCGCCGTGCAGCGTGATCACGTAGTCATAATCATGCTCGATCGCATAGGAAAAAGCCACCTTATGCGAACCGCCCAGCCCGTAATTTTCATGATTGCGAAGCAGCGTGAGCGGAAAATCCACGTGCTTCTTCATAAAGGTCCTGACGGCCTCCTCGGTGTTATCCGTACTGCGGTTGTTTACAACGATCACTTCGCCGATATAGCGCATGATCTCGTGATCCAGCTGCGCCAGTACGCGAACGATCTGTTTCTCGCAGTTATAGGCCGGTATAAACAATAAGATCCTGTCCATGACTTTCTCCCGTAATACTAGTTCAGATTCATCTTAAGTCCGCATTGATCCAGATCCAGCGGATCGACACTGATATTATTCTCTCCGTAATCGTTTCCGTCCGGAACAAAAGTGGTCTTGTTCCTGTAGTCGTAGAGGCACATTTCCTTCCTGTTGTTGGAATAATATGCCACGGATCTGGCGCATTCCTGCCCGACAAGGTTCAGGACGGTCTGATTATAGTGCCATTCATCCACCATGTATTCCGTGGAAACACCGGAAAGGATCGTTGTCCCGAGCGCATAGTAGCCGCTTTCACGGCTCATCTTGATCTGCGCCGAGATGATGTCTTCAAAATAATCCTTCCTGGTGATCGTGCGGCCAGGAGTGATAAAGAAGACCTTCTCCACCCCGTTGATGAACAGCGGTCTGATGATGTTGTCCATGTTCTGCACATACTGGTCGGAGGACAGCGCGTCTACCGCGTCCGATTCTCCCTGAAGCCATACGACGTATTTGTGCCGGATCGCGTATTTGTCGTTCTCGAGCCAGACGATTGCGCGCTTTAAACGCTCCGTATAGTCTGCCGCAACCGGCGCGGACATCCAGAACGCCGTATCCGTCGCGCCTGCGGATGCCGAAACGGCAACGACCGGGACCCCGGTTTCTTCAAAATAGGTGTTCGCGAATGCGGAGACCAGCGAGCCTTTCTTGGCCCCGGGCAGATCCATGATCGCATTGAGGTTATTTTCATTGATGCCGAACGGTTCGGTGATCTGATACAGCCTGGTGGGATCGGATATGGCTCTGAATTCATATCCCTCGTCATAGGGGACCTTCGGCGCATAAGCTGCATTCCCGCCTGCGCCTGCCATGTTGCTCTGCCCCATGAACAGGATCAGATCCACGATCCGCTTGCCGTCTTCCGTGTATTTGTATCCGTCCGATTCATCCTTGGTCTCTTCGTCGATCGAAGCGGCTGCTTCCACCGTTTTGGCGATCTCGGCTTCGGGATCGGCGCTTTCCGCTTCCGGATCTTCGGCTTCCGCTTCCTCCGGGCTCTCTTC
>JAGCXZ010000289.1 GCA_017961065.1 Lachnospiraceae bacterium | reverse complement strand
TACTTCCTGCGTCAAAATTAAGTTCCAGACGGACAAACATCTTAAGCATCTCGTCTTTGGAAAGGTCTGTTCCGAGCAGTTCATTGATCCGCTTGTCATTCAGAAGGATCTGTTTCTCAACGGGAAGTTCCCCGTGTACATCGATGATGCCGTCCACCACGTCACCGCAGTCGAGTTCTTCGATCAGCTGGCAGGCTCTGTTCATGGCCAGCAGCGCATTATTTTCATCCAGACCCTTTTCGAAGATACCGGATGCATCCGTTCTTAAACCGAGGCGCTTTGCGCTCTTACGGATATTGGCCCCGTTGAAGGTTGCCGCCTCAAATACCATGGTCTTCACGTCATCCGTGATCTTGGAGTTCTCACCGCCCATGATACCGGCAATACCGATCGCTTTTTCGGCGTCATTGATCATGAGCATGTCGGAATCCAGTTCTCTCTCCTGCCCGTCAAGCGTCATGAATTTATCGCCGTCTTTTGCTCTTTTCACAATGATCTTATGTCCTGCGATCGTATCGAGGTCAAACGCATGCATGGGCTGTCCGAACTCTTCCATGACATAGTTTGTGATATCGACGATATTGTTGATCGGACGGATCCCGCAGGAAGCCAGTCTTCTCTGCATCCATTCCGGTGAAGGCGCGATCCTGATATTCTTTACGACTCTGGATACATATCTCGTGCAAAGATCCTTGTCTTCCACGGATACGCTGACCAGATCGTTGACGTTTTCGCCACTGCCTTTGACTTTGATCTCAGGCGCAACAAACGGTTTCTCAAAAGTAGCAGCCGCTTCTCTTGCGATACCGAGTACGGAATAGCAGTCCACTCTGTTGGACGTGATCTCGTATTCGAATACGGAATCGTGAAGGCCCAGAACTTCTATCGCATCCGCGCCGACTTTCGTATCTTCCGGGAAGATATAGATGCCGTTCTCGGGTGCCAGCGGATACATCTCTCTGGAGGAACCGAGTTCCTCGATCGAGCACATCATACCGAAGGAATCCACGCCGCGCAGTTTCCCGTTTTTGATCGTGATCCCGTCTTCGGGAAGCGGTGATCCGTCATGTCCGCCGGCAACCTTGCCGCCGTCCACAACAACAGGTACCTTGTCACCGACAGACACGTTCGGTGCGCCTGTCACGATCTGAAGCTTCTTATCGCCCAGATCCACCTGACATACGATCAGCTTATCCGCATCCGGATGCTTTTCGATCGACAGGATCTGTCCCACGTAAATATCCTTCAGATTCTTATCGAGCCTCTCGAAGGTCTCCACCTTCGTTCCGGTCATTGTCATCCTGTCCAGGTACTCCTGATCGGTGCAGTCCAGATCGGGAACGTACGCTTTGATCCATGACATCGATGTATTCATAATGTTTCTCCTTACATAAATTTTATTACCTGATTTCGTCCAACAACACTTCCTCGTCTCGCTGTCATGCTCGCTCGGAAGGTGTTGTACGAAATTCTGTCGATCTATATGGCGTTTAGAATTGTTTCAGGAATCTGGCATCATTCTCGTACAGCAGCCGCATGTCGTCGATCTCGTACTTGAGCAAAGCGATACGCTCGAGGCCGAGGCCGAATGCGAAGCCCGAATACTCTTCGGGATCGATCTTGCTCATCCTAAGCACGTTCGGATGCACCATGCCGCAGCCAAGGATCTCGATCCAGCCGGTTCCCTTGCAGAACCTGCAGCCGGAACCGCCGCACTTAAAGCACGATACATCGGCTTCTGCCGAAGGCTCCGTGAAATTGAAGTGATGCGGACGGAAACGTACTTTCGTATCTTCGCCGAACATCTCCCTGGCGAACTCTGCAAGCGTTCCTTTCAGATCCGCGAATGTGATATGCTTATCGATCACGAGTCCCTCGATCTGATGGAAGGAAGGCGAATGCGTCGCATCCACTTCGTCCGAACGGAATACACGGCCCGGTGCGATCATACGGATCGGAAGCTTGCCCTTTTCCATCTCATGCACCTGCGTGCCGCTTGTCTGCGTACGGAGCAGGATGTCTCCGTTGATATAGAATGTATCCTGTTCATCCTTGGCCGGATGATCGGCCGGGATGTTCAATGCCTCAAAGTTATAGTAATCCGTTTCCACTTCCGGGCCTTCCACAACTTCATAGCCCATGCCGACAAAGATGCGCTCCACTTCCTCCATCACGATCGTGTTCGGATGTCTGTGGCCCATCTCCATCTTCTTAGCCGGAAGCGTAACGTCGATCACTTCCTTCTTCATCTGCACTTCACGAACGCTGCGTTCGAGTTTGACGCGCGCATCTTCGAGTGCCTTCTCGATCACTTCCCTGGTATCGTTGACCATCTGTCCGACCTTGGGACGATCCTCTGCTGCAACGTCTTTCATGCCCTTTAATACGCTTGTCAGTTCGCCCTTTTTGCCGAGCACATTGACACGCACATCGTTCAGCTGATCCGGTGAGATCGCGGATCTGATCTGTTCCAGCGCACTCTCTTTGATCTTGTTCAACAGTTCCTTCATGTCATACCCTCTTTTCTTGATATGCCGTACCGATACGGCTTAAACACCTTTTTTCTCTTCCAGTCTCTGATTCATCCATGCCCCGATAAAGAAAAAATAGATCCCCGCGTAGATCCAGACCATAAAAATGATGACCATGGCCAGCGATCCGTACATCGAATAGGCATTGTAGTACAGAATGTAATCGGAAAACAGCTTCGTAAAGCCCCACCAGACAAACGTTGCCAGGATCGCGCCCGGGATCTGCCGCTTTAATCTCATACGCCCGGCAGGCAGAAACTTATACATAAACAGAAACAGCAGGAACAGGACAACGACAATCGTAATGTCGGAGTACTGCATGATCACTGCCGCAACCGGCCGGAGCGCTTCAAAATACTGATCGATCAGGCGGAATATCCTTTTGCCGAACACCCCGAGAAAGATCAGCAGCAAAACACCGGCCACCAATAATACAGTATATATCATTGCGATCAGACGGACAATAAAATAATTCCTGTTTTCTTCGATCCCTCTGATCCGGTTGAGTCCCTTTGTGATCGCCATGATCCCTCTCGATGCGGACCAGAGCAGGGCAATGATCGACATCGGCAGGATCGCGTTGCTTCTGACATACAGCTCTCTGATCAGCGCGAAAGCTGCTGCCTGAAAGTCTTCCGGTATCATCCGCGCGCTCGCCGCGATCACTTCGGCCTGTGTCAGTGAAATATACGGAATGATGAATAAAATGATCAGAAAAAACGGAATGATGGATATAAAAATAAAGAACGCCGCTCCGCTGGAATAGACATCCAGTTGAAACGACGTCAGATCAACCAGGATCTTCCGACATTTCTGTAAGTATTGTCTGCAAGTTTCTTTCATTGTTCAGATACCGAAAAAAAGCCCTGACTAGCAGGACTTGTCCCAAAATGCAGTTCTTGTTTTTTGACTCCTAGCAATTCTGCCAGGTGGGTAACCGCAACCACACTTCTGCCTTCCTCCGGATCAAGCGGAATGAGGCCTGACATCCGCATGGCAATCTAGGAATCCCGTTTAAAGTGATGTAGGTTCAAAAATACAAGAAAGCATGCACTTCGGGTATCTTTATTATACAGGATTTACATAAAAATCACAATAGAAAAGTCTTATTTTCTTCTGAGGATAAAGTGCAGTTCGCTCGAGAATTCACTCTCATCAAGCACCAGCTGGAGTTTATCCATCAGCGGAACGAATTTCTCCGAGAAGTATGATGCAAATTCCGGATTCCCGTTCTTTGCAATCGATACTCTCAGAAACCTGTAGAGATCATTGATATCCGAACCGAAACGCCATTCATAGGCAACCTCAAATCCGATCTTTTCGGCCATACGCGCAACGGATTCATTCGAGAACAGATGCGTGTGTGTTCCGCCCGTATGCCGGTTGTAGCAATGCTGGTTGGCCGCTTCAAACGCCGTCGAGAAGGAAAACATCGGAACGGATGCGTAAAGATACCTGATATTCTGATTTCCCCTGACCGCGTCAAGGTTTTCATCCAGATGGATCAGATGCTCGAGAACGCCGATCGCAGAGATCACGTTGGCATCCGTCTGCCTGATATAGTCAATGGATCCGGTCAGCCCGACATGCGTTAAGATCTCCTCGCCCGCCATCGCGTTACCGTAGTCCACCTGATTCTGGGACAGCTCGATCCCGTCCGCATCCATGCCAAGCTTTCTGGCGGCCGCCACAAAATAGCCGCAGCCGGCGCCGATGTCAAGGATCTTGATTTTCCCTGCATTCTCCTTCTGCAGACAATCCTGCAGGAACTCAGCCTTGGGAACATAGATGGACTGCAGGCGCTTCTCATAGCCTGCGCGATCCTGCGCGCTGTAGTTTTTGGAGTAATCATCCTCCACATAAACCTTGCTTGCAAAGACATCCGTATCTTCAAATTCGGAATTCAGATGTCCGCAACTGCCGCATTCGATATAGCCAAGTCCGTGCGAGTAAAACAGCGGCTTGTCAAGCACGCTTCCGCATATCTTGCAGGTTTTGCGGACGGGCTGCTCGGACAGCACTTTTGCCATACCGTCGGCCATCTCAAGCATCCCGTCATTATCATCAAAAAAGTTCGTTTTCATGGAATTCAGATTACCGAACGGTTTTCCGAATTTCTTCTCTACACCCATGGTATCTCCTTTTACGTAAGCCGTTCAGCAAACGATCTTTTTGAAGTTCTTTTTGCCTTTCTTTAAGACAACGCCGTCTCCGATCTCCTCTTTGGTCATGGAGAACTTAACGTCCGTGATTTTCTCGCCATCTACAGATACGCCGCCCTGCTCCACGTTACGCCTTGCATCGGAACGTGTCGGGCAGAAACCTGCCGCAACGAGCATCTGCAGGATATCAACGGCACCATCGCGAAAATCATCCGCACCAAGTTTCGTCTCCGGCATATTCGCGTCATCGCCTGCCACAAAGATCGACTTTGCGGCATCCTGCGCTTTTCTGGCCTCTTCCTCGCCGTGCACGAGCTTGGTCAGCTCGTAGGCGAGCAGCTCCTTCTTCTCGTTGATGCGGCTCTCGTCCCACTTCTCGATCTCCTCGATCTCTTCGATCGGGATGAAGGTGAGCATCTTGATGCACTTATCAACGTCTGCATCGCCAACGTTTCTCCAGTACTGGTAGAAATCGAAAGGTGATGTCTTGTTAGGATCAAGCCAAACAGCATTTCCTGCTGTCTTACCCATCTTCTTTCCGTTGGAGTCTGTAAGAAGTGTGATGGTCATGGCATGTGCGTCTTTACCAAGCTTTCTTCTGATAAGCTCTGTGCCGCCCAGCATGTTGCTCCACTGATCGTCTCCGCCGAACTCCAGATTGCAGTTGTAGTGCTGGAACATGTAATAGAAGTCGTAGGACTGCATGATCATGTAGTTGAACTCAAGGAAGGAAAGTCCCTTCTCCATACGCTGCTTAAAGCACTCGGCACGAAGCATGTTTGTAACAGAGAAGTAAGGTCCGACTTCACGAAGCACATCCACATAGTTTAATTTCAAAAGCCAGTCGGCATTGTTTACAAGCAAAGCTTTT
>JAGCXZ010000030.1 GCA_017961065.1 Lachnospiraceae bacterium | reverse complement strand
GCGCAGGCGGCCATGGAGATCCTGAAGCATTACGGGATCGTCGTCTCCGGAAAACGCGCGGTTGTGATCGGCAGATCTCTGGTGGTGGGAAGACCCGTTGCCCTGCTCCTCATGCACGAAAACGCAACGGTCACGGTCTGCCATACCAGAACAAAGGATGTCGCTTCTGTTGCAAAAGATGCGGAGATCCTTATTGCCGCCAGCGGACAGATGGAGAGTATCGGCAGGGAATATCTGAACCCGGATCAGATCGTTATTGATGTGGGGATCAGCTGGAATGATGAGAAACAGAAACTGTGCGGTGATGTGCGTTTTGATGAGGCGGAGACGGTTGTATCCGCATTGACGCCGGTTCCCGGCGGTGTCGGATCCGTTACGACTTCCGTTCTGGCTGCGCATGTGGCAGAAGCCGCATTACGCACGCTCCATCAGGGATAAGACGCAGCGGGTCTAGTAGCGTGTCACGCTGACTTCGCCGGTTGAGAGGACTTCCTTTGTCCCGTTTTCGTATCTGACGCAGAGATGACAGTCGTCATCGATATCTTCCACACAGGCATAACGATAGGAGTGATCGGAAAAATCCGTGATCCGGACATATTTGCCGATCAGCATGGAATAGCTGCGGTATTCCTCCGCAAAAGCATGCCGGTCCATACCGGTGCAGATCTTACAGAATTCACAAAGAATGGCCGCGCAGAGCCGGTTTCTGATATCGGCATCCACGGCTTCCCGTTTTAAAAGACTCCCGGCCACATCCCGCAGTTCTTTCGGAAACCCCTCACTTGGACAATATACGTTCAGACCCATACCGATGATGACACCGGAGATCGTATTGTCTTCCACGGACACGGTTCCTTCCGTCAGGATTCCGGCAACTTTTTTCCCTTCGAAAAACAGATCATTTACCCATTTGATCTCCGGCTGTATCCCGAGAACGGAACGGACGGCACGGCAGACCGCGACTGCCATCATACAGGTAAAACCGGTTGCCAGATCGGTCGTATCATCGGGATGCAGCAGGATGCTCATATAGATACCGCTCCCGGACGGAGAGTGAAAGGAACGTCCCCTCCGGCCCCGTCCTGCCGTCTGCTGATCGGCTATGGCAACGGCAGCAGGCAGATCCTGCATGTGAGAGACAACCGTATTTGTAGAATCCACCCGGTCATAGACATGGATATGGCCGGCTAGATCCTTCAGCAGGGATGAAGCCGGTGCGGAAATGTCTGCATGAGCGGTGCTGCCCGGCACATCCCGGGATACATATCCGGTAAGAAAGGTCCTGATCTTAGTGGCATCCAGATCGTGCAGCGAGCGGACCAGCCGGTATCCTTTGTTGGTAACGGCTTCGATCCGGTATCCGTCGTTTTGCAGTGCACGGATTGCCTTCCAGACGGAGGCGCGGGTTACAAAAAGCTTTTCCGCGATCTCCTGACCGGAACGGAATTGATTGACGGATTCTTTCAGAAGTGCCAGTACCTGTTCTTTGGTGTTCTTCGCCATTATTTTCTCCCGATTGTAAACCTTTCTTCTGAAGCGGTTGACTTTCCCCGGCTCAAATTGTAAACTTGCCCGAGTGAAATGTAAACCATTTTGGGAGAAAAAAGAGAAATGAAAATACAGATGATGACACAGACGGCGCTCGCAGCAACGCTGATCTGCATATTGAGCCCGTTTACGATCATGCTTCCGATCAGTCCCGTGCCGGTATCTTTGACGATCTTTGCGATCTTTATCGCGGTTTACGCCGTGGGACTGAAATGGGGTATGGCGGCGACCGCACTCTATATCCTGATCGGTCTGGCCGGGATCCCGGTCTTTTCCGGGTTTTCCGGCGGAGTGGGCAAACTGATGGGACCGACAGGCGGATATATCGTCGGCTACCTGTTTGTGGCGCTGCTGACCGGGATCTTTACTCAGAAGTGGGAGAACAGGGCCATGCATGTTCTGGGAATGCTGAGCGGAACGCTCATCTGTTACCTCATTGGAACAATCTGGCTTGCAAAAACAGCCGGAATGGGATTTTCCGCCGCGCTGTATGCAGGCGTCATTCCTTTCATTCCGGCTGATGTGATCAAGATCGGTGCGGCTGCCCTGATCGGACCCAGACTGCGTGGTGCGCTTCAAAGGATCCGTCGGGAGACCGCATAGATCCGGTTATTTTTTAATGTTTTTCAGATAACGGAGACGCAGATTCGTCTTATGAAAATCTTTGGTGGAGCATCCGGCCCTGCCGCCGCCGGCACAGGCACACGCGCATGCACAAGCGCAGGCACAGGAACTGTGCGCGCAGGAGCTGTGGCTTGAAGAATACGATCTGGCGGGACGCGGAACGGGAACCACATGAACCCTGATGAAGGTGTCCGGGGAATCCGTATATTTGAACTCGCCTTCCTGGCTGAATTTTGCAGCCTCTTTTTCATTCTTCTGAATGTCTTTTTCTTCTATGACTTCTTCACTCTTCACAAAAGTATGGCCGCAGTATTCGCATTTCTGCTGACCTTCGCCTCTTACGGAACCGCAACCGGGACAGGAATTGTAATAGACGATCTTGGTCCGGGTGATCTTTTTCCCGTTTCCGAAAGCAGCGCCGCCCCGGTACAGGTTCTTGCTGATCGCTTTTACGATCACGACGATAATAGCGATCGGACCGCCCATGAACAGAAAGACACCGATCAGTCCGCAGATCCAGTCATATTCGTTTGAGTTGCCGACTTCGATCTTTTTGCTGAGGTCAAAGCCGTAAGCATCGTTCGGATAGGTCACGCTTACGGTCAGTGTGTCTCTGGGCTTCATATCATGCTGCATCCAGACCAGATTTCCGACCAGCACCAGGCAGTCGGGCGTCCAGCTTTCGGCTTTATCGGCCTTCCAGCGCAGTGTCAGTTTATCCACCGCGATATCGTCAAACCAGCCGGGGGTAAAGGAATAGACCGTATACCCCTCCTCCAGTTTGTTCACCTGATAGAGATAATCCTGTACGACACTGAATTCAAAGGTGACCACTTCGCCGGCAAAGTATTCCCTGTCAAAATCGATCCGCATGTAGCTTCCGCCGGAGGAATCGTATTTGATGGATTTGATGTTGTCGGTCAGCCCCTGCGCTTCGCTGTAGTGACTGTTGGGAATGCCGACGCGCACCCATGACAGAGGCCCTTCCGAGCCGGAATCGAGCACTCTCCAATCGATATGATATGTCAAAGTCACGGTGGCATCCTCATTGACAACGGCATTGATCTCGTAGTTTTCGATCTCATCCAGAGGGTCTGCCTGAACAGGCACACGGATAGTTGTAAACAGGAGGACTGCAAGGGTTAACAGGAGCAGGATCCGGGAAAATGACCGTTTCATCTTACATCCCTCCTTTTCTTGTTCTTAGTGGACAGGTTCCAAGCATCTGCGCGGAAAAATCACGATGCTTTCTGCAGGCTTCGCTGTCCCAGATCGTGTTCCATTCGTCGGACAGGATGGAACCGAGCGGCTCATCGGAAAGCCAGCTCTGGCAGGGAACAACGTGACCGCCGGGCGTGATCGCCATATTGCTTAAGCAGGCGCCGCAGTTTGGTGTGGCGATCCCAAGCTCTTCGCACAGGGAATCTTCCACCCATCCGGGAGACGTAAAATTGATCTCCATAGTGTTCTTGGCACAATACGCAACCGCATCCTTTAGGATCTTGCTGATCTCTTCGCGGTCAAGCTGCAGGCTTTCGGATGCATCTTTTGCCGCATTGCCCGTTGTGATGAGACCGGAGCATGTCACATAGGTCACACCCAGCTCATGCAGGAAACGAAGGGTTTTTGTATAGTCGGCATTGAGCGTGCAAAGAGGTGTGTTGACGCTGACGCTCATACCGAGTTTCAGCGCGTTTTTGATGCCGTTCACGGTATGCTCAAATCCCTGCGCACCGACCAGTTTGTTGTGGGTATTTTCATCGTGGGAATAGAGTGTGATCTGTACGCTGTCAATCGAAGCGGCTTTGAGGGCATGGCAGTATTCCTCTGTCAGTTTGACGCCGTTCGTGTTCAGCCTCGTCACAAACCATTGGCCGTATTCGATCAGTTCGATCAGATCATCGCGCATGGTCGGTTCTCCGCCCGTAAAGGTGATCTGCGGAACGCCGATCTTCTGGAGCAGATCCATGATCTTCTTCCAATCATCCGTTGAGAGTTCCGATTCGCCTGATTGTGTCTGTCCTGCCGCATAGCAATGCAGACATTGCAGGTTGCAATGCCATTTATCGTCCTTTGTCATGGCGGAGACCATGAGATCCATTCTGTGCGGAGCCCGCATGAAAGGAGCATATTCCCCGATACTCATGTAAGGGATATCTTCCGTGATCTCCTCATGGTAGGCGATCTGTTTGAATGTGGTCATGATGGTCTGTATGTCGGAGGTGATGTATTTTTTGGGAAGGAACGGGTATACCTTCCGCACATTTTTACAGGTATCCCGGATGATCCCGGCCGTTTCTTCTTCCGATACCTCGCGGCCGCTGTATTTATTTACTTCCGAGATGAATTCGGAAAGCAGGATCGTCCATGAGACATCGACAGGTATGATATCCTGTCCGTTGATGATCGCAACGGAAGGACCGATCTCTTCGCCGGTTACTTTCGGCGGAACCAGGTGGATGCGGACTACGCCGGGTCCTTCCGGGTTTAAGGTAGTATGCTTTACTTCCTGAAAATGCGTATTGGCATAGTTCAGGATTCTTTTGGAATAGTTCATGTCTGTGTTCTCCAAACCGTTCATTTGCAACAGACTTTATTTTACCATTTTCATCCGGGCATAACAAGCGGTTCCGGGATGGAAAGATGGAGGTTTTCGTGTTATAATCTGCCCATATGAAAAGGAGGATATGAGATGGGAATCCAATCTATTGATGCGGAAGACGATCAGTTCGCCTACCGCTATGACACACAGCTTCTGATAGACAGAAGGGATCAGGATCTGGATGAGGATGAGATCGCCGACTATATTACGGAGCATTTTGAAGGAAACAGTCTGATCGCCGCGGGTGACGAGGATCTGGTAAAGATCCATTTTCACACCAATGAACCCTGGAAGATTCTGGAATACTGCAACTCCGTCGGCGAGATCTACGATATCGTTGTTGAGGATATGATCCGTCAGACAGCAGGGCTTCACGGATAAGAAGAGTGCGCAGAAAGGATTAGCATCGCAGATGGCAAAAGTGATCGTTGGAATGTCCGGCGGCGTGGACAGCGCCGTTGCCGCTTACCTGCTGCAGCAGGAAGGACATGAAGTCATCGGGCTTACGCTTCGCACATGGGAATCACAGGACGGGAAGGAAAACCGGTGCTGTGAGATCGATGATGCCAGAAGTGTCGCAAAAAAGCTGGGCATCCCCTACCATGTTCATAACTGCATCTCGGATTTTGAACGGGAAGTCACCGCTCCTTTTGTCCGGGATTACCTGCAGGGACTGACACCGAATCCCTGCGTGATCTGCAACCGTACCGTGAAGTGGGAAAAAATGCTGTATATGACACATGTACTCAGGGCAGATCATGTGGCTACGGGACATTATGCTTCTGTGGTCCTGCTTGATAACGGACGGTATACCGTACAGAGATCGTCCTGTGAGGGGAAGGATCAGACCTATATGCTCTACCGGCTCACGCAGGAACAGCTGAAGGCAACGATGATGCCGCTCGGTAAGATGCAGAAGGACGAAGTGCGTAAGATCGCAGCAGACTTGGGCCTTCCGGTCGCACAAAAAAAGGATTCGCAGGAGATCTGTTTTGTACCTGACGGGTCCTATGCGGACTATATCACGGAAAACGCGGCCGGGCCCCTGCCGGGCGAGGGCCTGTTTGTGGATGAAGACGGGAATGCGCTTGGCAAACACAAGGGCATCATTCATTATACCGTCGGGCAGAGAAAGGGACTGGGTCTGGCGCTCGGATATCCGGCATACGTCAAACAGATCTGCACGGATACCAATACGGTCGTGATCGGGCAGGAAGAGTCGCTTTATCGGGATACGATCGTCTGCAGGGATATGAATTACCTGAGCATCCCGGGGGTTTCGGACGGAGAGGAACTGATCTGTAAAGCGAAGATCCGGTACCATCATGAGGCACAGAAAGCCAGGGTAACAAAAAACGGTCCCGATACGGTCAGGATCGTTTTTGAGGAACCGGTCAGAGCTGCCGCACCGGGTCAGTCCGCGGTTTTATATGACGAAAATGAATGTGTGATCGGCGGCGGGATCATTGCCCCTTAAAGGCGTGAGATCCTGCCGTATTATTTATAGATCTCTTTGGCAAGACGGAATGCCGCCCATGCTTTGGGCCAGCCGGCGTAGAACGCGGTATGCGTGATCGCCGCAGCCATTTCTTTCTGTGAAACGCCGTTGTTTTTGGCATTTTCGATATGGTATTTCAGCGAATCGTCAGTGATCCCCTGCGTGACAAGAATGATCACGGTAAGGAGGGATCTGGTCTTCAGATCGATGTCGGGATTGTTCCAGTTTTCCCCAAACAGGACATCATCATTGAAATGTGCGAATTCGGGGGCAAAATCACCAAGAGCATCCTTTCCTGCGGTCTGTACGATCTTCTGCGCACCGGGAGCTGCGGGCTCGTTTTTGATACCGCAGTACTCTTCGTACTCCCTCCGGAATTCTTCCTGCACCTCCGGACTGAACCCGTCATAGATCAGTTTGGCAGCATCCATTGTCTGCGCAAGTCTTTTAATCGTAAACAGCCATAATTCAAAATTCATACCCTTCTCCTTGTGATCGTTGAGGCGCCTAAGAGGTTTCCATATTGATTATAACAATCCGGAAATCATTTCCGCAAGGAAAATCGGATGCAGAACCTACAGGATCATTTTATCACGGGATCGGGAACACTTTCAGCCGCTTTTTTCTTCTGATCATGCGTTTTCCATATCCTGTCCAAAAAGCATTTTTGCGGTATCTTCCAATTCTTTCCGTTCCCTCGTCGTATCATATCCGGCTTCTTTATCGTCGATTCCTTTTACGACATCATGGAAGAACAGGCCATCCCGGTTGCAGTAAAAACAGATCCTCTTCACGCCGCCGATCTTGAATCTCGCCTCCGCATTTCCCTCCGGATAGAGTTTTGTCATCCGGCAGCTGTCCGACGACAACGCCGCGATAAATGAGATGTAGTGCTTTTTGGTCATCTCATGGTCGATCCTTACAAAAAACTCATCTTCCACCCGCTCCGTGAAAATCATGTGTTCCTCATCTGCCGGCTCGGCTTCTGATGGCATCAGCTGTATCCCATGACAGCAGATCACGGCTTCTCCCATACTGTGTATCACGTTCCCGCAGACAGGGCAGATATAGAGCTTTGATCGCAGCATATTGGCAGATACATTGGCGTTCTGGATCTGATTACCGGATAACAGTTCCGGCAGGGATACTCCGAAAGCATTTGCGATAGGCTCTATCAGCGTAATATCGGGATATCCTTTTGCGTTTTCCCATTTTGATACGGTCTTATCGCTTATGCCTAAAGCTTCAGCCAGTTGAAGCTGCGTCATATGTTTTCGTTCCCGCAAATCCCTGATGGTTGTTCCTGTAATGTACATATTCATATCCATTTCCTCCTCGATCTGATGATATTACAGCCTGATCGTTACCACAATCTACGGAAAGTAGAGTTTTCCCGATATAGACAATTCAATCGTTAAGCGATATCCTGTAAATACGAAAAAAGAGACATCCTATCGGATATCTCTTTCGTGCAAGAGCGCGAGACGGGACTGCTAAGGTAACGCCACGCACTCCTTCGGAGCACGCGGCAGGTCGTCCCGTCTCGATGCAGATGCACGAACAAAAAAGGACCATCCTACAGATGATCCTTTCTCGTTCGAGCGCGAGACGGGACTCGAACCCGCGGCCTCGACCTTGGCAAGGTCGCGCTCCACCAACTGAGCCACTCGCGCATAACACATGCATTATAGCAAAGGGTTTTGGTTTTGTCAAACACAAAAATCACAAAAAAGAAAGCAGGCGGAAATGAAGAAAAAAACGGGAGAGATCTTACGGATCCTGGATGAGATGTATCCGATCGAATGGAAGTGTTACCTGGAATACAACGAGCCCTGGCAGCTTTTGATCGCAACGATCTTAAGCGCGCAGTGCACGGACGCCCGTGTCAATATCGTGACAAAGGATCTGTTCGTAAAGTATCCGTCGATCGAGGCGTTTGCGAAGGCTGACCTTGCCGAGCTGGAGCAGGACATACGCTCCACCGGATTCTATCACAACAAGGCAAAGAACATCATTGCCTGCTGCAGGACACTGCACACGGAATATCATGATGAACTGCCCCGGACGCTTGAGGAACTGACGGGACTTGCCGGTGTCGGCCGCAAAACGGCCAATGTAATACGCGGAAATATCTTCGGGGATCCGTCGATCGTAGTCGATACGCATGTGAAGAGGATCTCAAAACGGCTGGGACTCACGAAGGAGACGGATCCGACAAAGGTGGAATTCGATCTGATGAAAGAATTGCCGAAAGAACGCTGGATTCTCTATAACCTCCAGCTGATCACATTCGGGCGAGACATCTGCACGGCGCAGAGACCGGCGTGCGAAAGATGCCGTCTGCAGAAACAGTGCGTCGAATACAAGGCAAAAACAACGGGAAAACGAGCCTGAACGGCTCAGCGGTAGGACGGTGAGAAGATGGAGCGTTTTTTCAGTTCGTTCAGGATACCGTTTTTGGTCAAGGAGGTCAGCTGCTCCGCTTCACCGATCAGACGCTCGATCTCGTCATAATCCTTTCGCTCTGCATAGATATCCGCCAGGATCACGTAGTTCTTGCGGATGTCGGTATGACAGGAAATGCCGAATTCAAGCACTTTAACAGCGTCATCCGTTTTGCCGGTCTTCTGAAGTTCCTCGCCCCAGTCTGCCAAAGCCCGGATCAGTTCCGTATAATTCTGATCGTATTCCGAGAGATCGTTGAGATTTGCGACACCGTAACGGAGCTTTAAGTCGGTGTTGGAGATCCCGTTCAGATTGACGATCTTGGCATCCTTGAGGCGCAGGAGAAACTCCTCGCACTCCATGATGACCGGATTGCCGATCTCACCGGTTATGGGCAGGCTCTCATAAGGGATGGTGATATAGTCCAGATCCGTCAGAGGCTTTCTGCGTGTGCTGTTTGCTTCGCGCTCCCTCTCCCAGAACTGATCTTCGGCATCTTTCATTTTTCTGCCGCTTCGTTTCATGTAGAGCCAGCTGAGCGCGGAAAGGACGACGACAGTTGTAAAAATAGGAAGTTTCATATATAATAACCTTTCAGGAGAGATGAATAATGAATAATAAAACTAAAAGGATCATATCTGCGGTAATCGTATTGCTTCTGGTTCTTGCAATGGTGATTCCCACTCTGTCCTATATTTTAACTCAATAAGTCATTTTTTATCAATAGTTTCGGGTGTGTGATGAAATACGGTAGGTTTCTCAAAATCGTATGCATGTTTGGCGTGTCGGCGTTCCTGCTCCGGCCTGTTTACGCGCGCATGACAACACCCACGGTCGAGGTCGATTCCGACGGAGGTTCGACCGTCCTGGGATTCAAGCCTGTTGAGATCGACAACCGCGACCACAGCGGAACGATCCCGGACGGTGTATGGTACGGGCCGATCGACTTATCCGATCTGACATACGACGAAGCCAAAAGATCCATCACGCTCTATGTTACTTCCCTGCAAAATCAAAAAGTGACGCTTTGCACGCAAAACGGCCAGAAGTCTATCGTAACGGCAAAGGAACTCGGACTCGAATGGGATGACGAGGACACTCTGTACGAAGCACTGACACTTGGCAGCGGCGGCAATGTGGTCAGCAGATTCAA
This sequence comes from Lachnospiraceae bacterium, assembly GCA_017961065.1. Taxonomy (GTDB): domain Bacteria; phylum Bacillota; class Clostridia; order Lachnospirales; family Lachnospiraceae; genus UBA2868. Next base: position 2,602 of record JAGCXZ010000030.1, on the reverse strand, counting down.
GGAACAGAAGGATCTGGAGCGGGAAAACAAGATATATGACATGAATGTTTCTTTTGACCCGCAGACATTAAAGGCGGCGGTTCATTCCCTGGCAAAGAAATTCAACGTGACACCGACCGAATCGACAATGGTCAGAGAAGATGATGCCTTTGTGATCACGGAAGGAAAAACCGGGTATGCGATCGACGAGGACGCATCCATTCAGGCGATCGAAGATATGTTCCGGGACTGGGACGGAGAGGCGGCAACGGTAGATCTGGTCGTTTCCGTTACCGAACCCAGAGGAACAAAAGAGGAACTTTCCAAGGTACAGGATCTTCTGGGATCTTTCCAGACGAGTCTTGGCTCTTCCAATTCCGACCGCAGCAGAAACGTCCGGAACGGGATGAGCCTGATCAACGGAACGATCCTTTATCCCGGAGAAGAGTTCTCCACATATGAAAAAGTCAGCCCTTTTACGGAAGAAAACGGCTATTATCTGGCCGGCTCCTATCTGAACGGGTCCGTAGTGGAAACGTTCGGCGGCGGGATCTGTCAGGTCAGCACTACGCTTTACAACGCCGTTCTCCTGTCGGAACTGGAAGTCACGGAGCGTCACAATCACTCCATGCTGGTCAACTATGTTGACATTTCGGGTGATGCCGCCATTTCCGGCACGACAAAGGACTTCAAATTTGTCAACAACACAAACGCACCAATCTATATTGAGAGCGATGATTCCGACAGCAGGAGAGTGGTTTTCAATATTTACGGACAGGAAACAAGACCGGCCAACAGGACGGTTGAACTTGTCAGCATAGAAACCGGCAGACTTTCCCCGGAGGAAAGGATCGTGGAAGATCCCACCAAACCGGTCGGTTACAGAGCAGTCAGAGGCGGTCATGTAGGTTACTCCGGAGAATACTGGAGGATCATTAAGGTTGACGGCGTTGAGACGGAACGTGAAAAGATCAACGTCAGCAACTATCAGTCCACGCCGACTACGATCGTGGTCGGGACCGGACCGGCGGAACTGGCGATCCTGCCGGAGGAAGCACCTGCCGAAGCGGCGGAGTGATATGAGAACAGGGAAATACCCGGAAAACGCGTATAAGCGTTCCGTTCAGAAATATCTGCAAAAGAGTCATAACCGGACGATCACATCGCTACGGCAGACAGCACTGACTTATGAGATGGCTCCTGCCGTATTTTTACAGGATGCGGTCAATGAGATCTACGCATCGAAAGCGGAACCGCTCTTTTTCACGGCGGGCCTTGCCGTTCCGCCGGATCTGGAGGAAAAGACGGTATCAAACCTGATGAAAGATCTGTCGCAGGCCGGGAAAAAGGAAGGCGTACCGTTTTCGGGAGCGGAAGTGACTACGATGGAAAACGTTCTGGCGCCGGTTCTGCAGATCACGGTAACGGGAGAACGGGAAGCAGAACCCGATACGGACTGCAAACGGGCGGACGTGGTGCTGGCCGGAACGGTTGCGATGGCGGGAAGTGGCATCCTGGCGGTCACGCAGGAGAGTGAACTGCTAAAAAAGTTTTCGTCCCCGTTCATAAAGCAGGCGCAGGAGTTTCTGTCATGCCTTTCCGTAAAAAAGGCGACACAGACGGCTTTCCAAAACGGAGCGGTCGCCGGATACAGCCTCGGAGAGGGAGGCGTTTTTGCAGGATTGTGGCGATTTGCAGCCATGCACGGTGCCGGGCTAAGTGTTGACTTAAGAGCGATCCCCATCCGGCAGGAAACCGTGGAGATCTGCGAGTGCTTCCAGCTCAATCCGTATCAGCTGCTCTCAACGGGCGCGATCCTTCTGAGCACACCAAACGGAGCTGATCTCGTGGAGGTGCTGCACGGGGAAGGCGTGGAAGCGGAACTGATCGGGTCGATCCGGGAAGGGAATGACAAGGTCGTATGTAACGATACGGAGACAAGGTATCTTGAATTGCCGCAGGAAGACGAGATCCATCGTTTTTTCGGAAGGCAGGATAAATGATCAAAGAAAAGGAGAAAGATGATGAGAGAAAAGATACTGACTTTTATAGAAAAGAACAGCCGCGTGGAACTGGGCGAACTGGCGGTTCTTCTCGGTATGACAGAGGCGGATGTGGCCAATGAGCTGGAGACCATGGAACAGGAAGGCATCATTTGCGGCTACCACACGCTGATCGACTGGGATAAGGTGACTACGGAACGCATCAATGCGGTCATCGAGGTTCGCGTGACTCCGCAGCGGGGCCGCGGATTTGATTCGATCGCCGAGCGGATCTACAAGTATCCCGAAGTGGAATCCGTATATCTGATGTCGGGCGGCTATGATCTGCTTGTCATGCTGGAAGGAAAGACGCTCAGGGAAGTCTCTTCCTTTGTTTCCGAAAAGCTTTCGACACTGGAAAGCGTACTCAGTACGACCACACACTTTATCCTGAAGAAATACAAGGATCACGGAACGATCCTGCATCAGGAATACGCGGATGAAAGGGAGATCCTGTCATAATGAAGAATCCGTTATCACAAACGATCGTCAGCATAAAGCCGTCCGGTATCCGCAAGTTCTTTGACATCGTCCAGGAGATGGACGATGCGATCTCATTAGGTGTCGGCGAACCGGATTTC
>JAGCXZ010000288.1 GCA_017961065.1 Lachnospiraceae bacterium | reverse complement strand
CTTGATCCCGGCCTTGGAACGAAGGATCGCTTCGGTCACTTTCGTCACGCCTTCGTCCTGTCCGATCACACGCTTATGCAGTTCTTCATCCAGATGCAGGGTCTTGCTGCGCTCCGATTCTGTCAGTTTCGCAACAGGGATCCCCGTCCAGCGGGATATGATCTTTGCGATCTCCTCATCGGAGACGTTCTCATGTACCAGGGACAGATCCGCACCCTTTACGGATTCCTCTTCTGCCGCAAGTTCCGCTTTCAGCTTCGGAAGCGTTCCGTACTGCAGTTCTCCGACTTTGCTTAAGTCGCCTTCTCTGGTCAGGATCTCGATCCGGTTATTGACTTCTTCGATCTCTTCACGCAGTTTCTGCAGCTTGCTCAAGGAAGCTTTCTCATTCTCCCACTGCGCCATCATCGCGTTCTTTTTATCATTCAGTTCCGCAAGGTCTTTTACCAGTTCCTCCTGACGGGATTTACTCAAGGAGTCATCCTCCTTCTTTAAGGCCTCCACCTCGATCGCCATCTGCATGCTCTTGCGGTTCAGTTCATCCAGTTCCGTCGGCATGGAATCCTGCTCGGTCTTGATCAGCGCGCAGGCCTCATCCACGAGGTCGATCGCCTTGTCCGGCAGGAAACGGTCGGAAATATAGCGGTGCGACAATGTCGCAGCACTGACAAGCGCGGCGTCCGTGATTTTGACATGATGATAGTTCTCGTAGCGTTCCTTTAAGCCCCGCAGGATCGAAATCGTATCCTCCACGGACGGCTCGTCCACCATGACCGGCTGGAACCTTCGCTCCAGCGCCGCATCCTTTTCGATATACTGCCGGTACTCATCCAGGGTCGTTGCACCGATACAGTGCAGTTCGCCCCTTGCCAGCATGGGTTTGAGCATATTGCCGGCATCCAGCGCGCCGTCGGTCTTGCCTGCGCCGACGATCGTGTGCAGCTCATCTATGAACAGGATGATCTGTCCGTCCGAATTCTTCACATCCTCAAGCACAGCCTTTAAACGTTCCTCGAATTCGCCGCGGTATTTTGCGCCCGCAACGAGCGCGCCCATATCAAGCGCAAAGATCTTTTTATCCTTTAAGCCCTCCGGCACATCGCCGCGCACGATCCGTTGCGCCAGTCCCTCCACGACCGCGGTCTTGCCCACACCCGGTTCGCCGATCAGCACCGGATTGTTCTTGGTCTTACGGCTTAAGATGCGGATGACGTTTCTGATCTCACTATCACGTCCGATCACGGGATCCAGTTTCTGATTCCTGGCTCTTTCCACAAGCTCCTGCCCGTACTTTTCAAGCGTATCGTAGGTGGCCTCGGGATTGTCGCTCACCACGCGCTGATTGCCGCGCACTGTGGAAAGCGCCTGCAGGAAGCGTTCTCTCGTGATGCCGTACTCCTTGAAGATCGCCTTCATGGCTTCATTCGGATATTTCAGCATCGACAGGAACAGATGCTCCACACTGATGTACTCATCGCCCATGGCTTTTGCTTCATCTTCCGCAGAGATCAGCACTTTGTTCAGCTTCTGGCCGATAAAGACCTGCCCGCCGGACACTTTGGTGCGCGCCTGCAGTTTCTGCTCGGCGTTGTTAAGAAAATGCTCCTTCTGGATCTCCATCTTCTCGATCAGTTTTAAGATCAGACTGTCTTCCTGGGTCAGCAGCGCATACAGGAGATGCTCCTGTTCGATCTCCTGGTTTCCGTATTCATATGCGAGTTTTTCGCATGCATTGACCGCTTCCACGGATTTCTGTGTAAATTTATTGATGTTCATAGGATCACCTCCTGTTTGTTTTCTTCTCATCCGCCTTTTCTCGTTGATAGATGATTGAAAATCAAATGCCGCTTCGCGTCGCTTGATTTTCTTCTCATCTATCATATACCATTCTGTTAGCACTCGCAAGTGGTGAGTGCTAATCTGTTTGTAAAGGAATTCTAAATTCTTTGTAAACCGGGAGAATATGGATTAGAAAAGGCAGAGATCTGTATCTCTACCCCTTCCTGTTTCCGTATGTACGTGAAAATCACCCGCCTGCGATCAGTTAAACAGATTGCGCCACCACCACAGAATCCCTTTCGAGCCGATCGTAAACGTGATGGTCTTGGTTCCGCCGTAGTTGCCGGTTCCTTTTACGACAACCGTTGCTTTTCCTTTGTTGACATTGTTCGTGTAAGTGCTCTCGATAAAATCAAACGTCACATCATTGACGACTTTCCCGCCCGATTTCCACCTGATGTCGCCTATGCTGAGCTTCACTTCTTTTCCGGTGTAGGCCTTGGGGTCAAGCGAGGCCGAAAGCTTGCCGATGTCCTGCTTTGCGATCCTGTAGGTTCCTATGACGGTGCCGGTATAGTTTGCTCCCTTGGCTTCTACCCATACATAAACCGGTGTGCCCGCGTTCAGTTTCGCATCGGCTTCGATCGCTTTTTTTCCTGCCGCATCGCGCGTGTATTTTGTGATCTCATAATCCTTTCCGGCTCTCAGTACCTTTCCGTCCGTTCCAAGTACCGTGACCTTCTTCGGTTTCCAGTTTCCGTCCTGATCCTTATAGATGACATCATCAACTGCAACTTTACAGGTATTGATATTGGCTCCT
>JAGCXZ010000287.1 GCA_017961065.1 Lachnospiraceae bacterium | reverse complement strand
GGTCAGCGTGAATAAAAAGACGGTTTCCGTCAGGATGTCCGGTACCATGAATGTCCGGGAAGGCCTGTTTTTGAAACTGATCCAAAAGAAATATGACTACGAAACGGAAGAAAGCGCCGATCGGATCGATGAAGTCGCCTATATCCGTATGCACAGGAGATAGAAATTGGTAAAGATCAGTGTGGAAAGGACAATGCGGGATTCGTTCCTGATCATCGAAGAACAGGAAGGAACGGAAACGCAAAGAGATGTGCATTTTGAAACGCAGATGCTTTCGGGAAACCGGATCGCAGGGATGCTCGAAATGCAGGTTCGTACCGTTGACGGCAGGGTACGGTATCAATATCCGTTCACAGGGAAGACCGCGCTGAAGCAGAAATTCGAAAACGAACAGATGGATGCGGATGCGATCAGAATTGTGATCGAAGGTGTGCGCAACGCATATCTGCGTGCCGAAGAATACCTGTTGCGTGCAGAGCATGTGATCGTCGACCCTTCCTGTATATTCTGGGACCGGGATCAAAACAGCGTCAGTTTCTGCTGCTGTCCGGTCTGGGATGTACCGGTGAAGAAGGGTCTTCAGGAACTGGCGGAATTCATGATCTCCGTTACCGATCACGCGCAGGAATACGCGATCGATCTTTCCTACGGGTTTTACCGGAAGATCATGAGCGGAGATTACCGGTTTGACGATCTGCCGGAAAGGAAGGCGGAGCAAAAACCGGACAAGGTGGTTGCGCAGGAGGAATACGCATACGAACCCGTTCCCGGATCCGGTAAGAAAGAGAGCGGCAGAGGGGCACTCGGGCTCCTCGGTTTTGCCGCTGTTTTTGCGCTTGTTGTATGCTTTACGCTGTGCCTGCTGCTTCTGAAATTCCGTTGACTGCTTTTCAGGGAGATGATATGCTAAACCATAGATGAAATGTCAGTATTTTTATGGTGAGGAACCCGTATGAAGATCAACATTTACTATGGCGGACGCGGCATTCTGGATGACCCGACTTTATATGTGCTCAATCAGTTCGAAACGGTTCTGAATGAGCTGAATGTCCGTGTGGAACGGTTCAACCTGCACGAAATGAAGAGCAAGATCACTTCGCTTCCCGCTTCCATCAATGATGCCGACGGAATCGTTCTGGCCACAACCGTGGAATGGTTCGGACTCGGCGGCTATATGGCTCAGTTCCTGGATGCCTGCTGGTTCTACGGAAACAAGGAGAAGATCGCGACCACATATATGTGTCCGATCGTCATGTCAACGACATCGGGAGAACGCGAAGCCAAGATAAATCTGGCGATCGCCAGGGAGATTCTCGGCGGACTTCCGTGCAGCGGCCTTTGCGGCTATGTGGATGACATGGTATCCTTCGAACTGAACAAGGATTACCAGACCATCATTGAGAAAAAAGCGGAGAACATGTACCGCACCATTTCCCAGAAGACGCCGTCCCTGCCGGCCAGCAACCAGGCCGTGAAGCGTCAGGTGGATGCTACGACCAAGATCGCACTGACACCGCAGGAGGCGGAGCAGCTCAGCAAATATGCATCGGATGATGCGTATGTGGCACAGCAGAAAGAAGATATTCAGGAACTGACCAGTTACTTCAAACAGAAACTGGATCATAAGGACGTGGACGAAAACACGCTGTATCTGGAAGATCTCAAATCGCATTTTGATCCGCACGGAAGCGTGAACGCGTCCTATAAATTCATGATCAAGGAGCGCAAGAAATCCCTGATCATGGCGATCAAAGACAGTGAACTGAACTGCTATTACGGCAATCTGGACAGCCCGGATGTTCTGTGCAAACTGGACCCGGACATCCTGGAGCAGATCATCGGCGGACGCATTACGTTCCAGCGCGCCTTTATGTCCGGACAGATGCAGGTTAAAGGCGATTTCAGACTTCTGAGAATGCTGGATCAGGTATTTATTTTCGATAACGGAGAGGAATAGGAATGAAGAAAGACGACTGCATTTTCTGCAAACTGGCAAACGGAGTGATCCCCACCAACACGATCTATGAGGATGATTCGTTCCGCGTGATACTGGATGCGGGCCCGGCCACGAAAGGCCATGCACTGATCCTGCCCAAAGAGCACTATGCGGATCTGTATGAACTGGATGATGAGGTGGCATCAGGCGCCATAAAGCTTGCGAAAAAAATGGTTAAGCACATGACGGAGAAGCTGCATTGCGACGGGTTCAATCTGGTGCAGAACAACAAGGAATGTGCCGGACAGACCGTATTTCATTTCCATATGCACCTGATCCCGCGTTATGAGAATGACGGCGCGCATATCCTGTGGGAGCCGACAAGTCCGGATGAGAACGCGCAGAAAGAACTGTGCGCGCTTCTTAAGATCTGAACGTTAATTACTTCCTGCGGACTTCCTCGAGCAGATTCATGACCGTGGAAACGGCATCGCTTTGGGAGGAGTTCTGCATGGCTTTGATATAAGTATCTCTGTCTGCATGGAGGTCGCGAACAGTCCGGATGAGAAGTTCATCCGTGATCTCTTCTTCCTCAAGAACTTTGGAGAAGCCCTGCTTTTCAAATGATCTCGCGTTGAGCACCTGATCTCCGCGGCTGGCTTCTTTGGATAAGGGGATCAGGAGATTCGGCTTGTTCAGATAGAGCAGTTCGCAGATCGCATTTGCACCGGCTCTGGAGATGACAAGCTCACACATCGCAAAAAGATCTTTTAACTCATCTTTGATATATTCAAACTGGACATATCCCGGGGTATCTGTAAGGGAGGTGTCCAGTTTTCCTTTTCCGCACAGGTGTACAACATAGTATTCTTTCAAAAGTTCCGGCAGGATCCGGCGGACAGCCGCGTTGACATTGGCGGCTCCAAGCGATCCGCCCATTACGAGAATGACCGGCTTGTCGGAACCGATACCGCAGAAACGGCGTCCTTCCTCAGCGTTTCCGTCCTTTAATTCGGAACGGATGGGCGAACCGGTAAGCACCGCTTTGCCGGCAGGAAGTTTTTCCTCGGTTTCGGGAAAGTTACAGCAGATCCTGGTCGCGGAAGAAAAGCAGAGCTTGTTGGCAAGACCGGGCGTCATGTCGGATTCGTGTATGATGACGGGAACCTTGCAGCGCTTTGCCGCGATCACGACCGGTACGGATACGAATCCGCCCTTGGAAAAGACCACGTCGGGGCACAGTTCCTTCATCAGTTTTTTGGCTTCGAAAAAGCCCTTGATCACACGGAACGGATCGGTAAAGTTCTTCAGATCAAAATAACGGCGCAGTTTTCCCGAGGAAATGCCGTGATACGGGATGTCATAATCCGCGATCAGCGCAGCTTCCATGCCGTTGTACGAGCCGATATACTGAATGTCGTATCCCCCGGCCCTAAGAGCCGGCAGCAGCGCGATATTGGGTGTTACATGGCCGGCCGTTCCGCCGCCTGTCAGCACGATCTTTTTCATAGAGAATCCGTCCTCGCGTTTATTTTACATTTATTTTAAGAGAATCCCCCTGTTTGTCAAGTTGGGGTGCGTGCGGTTGAAATCGCGCGGAAATTCAAGTATAATCTCATAGAATCCTAGGAGTGCGAATCGGGAAAAATCATACAGGAGGACACGGTATGGCAGCATGGAAAAATCTGGACACACTGGAGAATTTTAAGAAACTTGAGAGCATAAAAGAGAAAGCGGATCTGAAAAATGACATGGCAGGAGAAAACGGTGCACAGCGCGTAAAGAAGTATGACGCGCAGATGGCCGCCGGCCTGCATTACAACTACGCGGCAAAAGAAGTCAACGACGGGATCCTGGGTTCTCTGCAGGCGCTTGCCGATGAGGCGGAACTGACGGAGAAATTTGCGGAGTTATATAACGGCGCGGTGATCAATACCGGCGAAAAGAGGCTGGTACTGCATCATCTGACACGCGGACAGCTGGGCGACGACGTTGTGGCGGAAGGCGTCAACAAGCGTACATTCTATTCCACACAGCAGAAAAACATCGCTGCATTTGCCGAAAAGGTACACAGCGGAGAGATCGCAAACGCAAAAGGCGAGAAGTTCACAACCGTTGTACAGATCGGGATCGGCGGCTCGGACCTCGGACCGCGCGCCATGTATATCGCTCTGGAGAACTGGGCCCGGAAAAACAACAAGTTCAAAATGGAAGCAAAATTCATCAGCAACGTGGATCCGGATGATGCGGCTGCCGTTCTGAATGCGATCGACGTGGAGCATTCCCTGTTCATCCTGGTTTCCAAATCCGGAACGACACTGGAAACGCTCACCAACGAATCCTTTGTAAAGGAAGCCCTCAAGAAGGCCGGACTGGATGCGAGCAAGCACATGATCGCCGTAACCAGCGAGACTTCACCGCTTGCCAAGAGCAGTGATTATCTGGCAGCCTTCTTCATGGATGACTATATCGGCGGAAGATTTTCTTCCTGCTCGGCAGTCGGCGGAGCCGTTCTGTCACTTGCATTTGGTCCGGATGTTTTCGCTGCATTCTTAGACGGCGCGGCAAAAGAAGACAAGCTTGCCGCAAACAAGAGCATTTACGAGAATCCGGCGATGCTGGATGCGCTGATCGGCGTATATGAGAGAAACGTACTCGGCTATGCCGCAACGGATGTTTTACCTTACTCACAGGCACTGAGCCGTTTCCCGGCACATCTTCATCAGGCGGTCATGGAAAGTAACGGTTTATCGGTGAACCGATTC
>JAGCXZ010000286.1 GCA_017961065.1 Lachnospiraceae bacterium | reverse complement strand
ATTTCCAGCAAGCCCTTTAAAGACCTGGGTCTGGAGTATATCGAACTGAATCTGTCCGTATCGCAGTGCATCGAGCAGGATCTGCCCGAAAAGATCGACCGTATCATGAAAAAGTACGACGTTAAGCCCGAACAGCTCAACCTTGAGATCACGGAAACGGCGGCGGATTACGATCCCACCACGACGGACCGCAACATCACGACACTGGCCGAGCGCGGCATCCGCTTTTCGCTGGATGACTACGGGACCGGTTATTCCAATATCAAGCGTGTTGTATCCCTGCCCCTGCATATCGTCAAACTGGACAAGAGTCTGGTGGATGACATGGAATCCGGACAGATGTGGGCCGTGATCCACAATACGGTGCGCATGCTGCAGCGTCTCAACAAAAAGATCCTTGTGGAAGGCGTGGAAACGGAACGGGCGTTCCGCACTTTCGAAGAGATCGGATGCGATTATATACAGGGGTATTATTTTTCCAAGCCTCTCTCCGAAGGAGAGTTTTTATTCTTTATCACAACACAGGCCAAGCCCGGCCAATAGGATGGTTATGAACTACACGATCTATTTTGACATCTGTGCGATCCTCATACTGGTCTTTTTCATCCTCTCGCTCCTCATACGCAGGAAAATAGCGGGCAGGAATAACTATCTGATGTTTTCCATGCTGCTCCTGGCTCTTACCGCATCGGTCGGCGACCTTGCTTTCGTGCTGCTGTCGGATAACGCGCCGGCTTCAACGGTAACGCAGATCTGGATGCACATCTCCTGTGACATCTATTTCTTAAGCCGCAACATGATCCTGCCGATCTATGTTTTCTTTATCTATACTTCGATCGGTGTATGGCATGCACTGCAGACCAAAAAGCATCTGCTCATCATCTGGACGGTATGCGATCTGATCCCGATCGTTGCTTTGATCCTGAATATCTTTCTGCCGGCCGTATTCCGGATCACGCCGGCTAAAGAATATGTATCCGGGCCCATGACAATGATCTTCCATCTGATCGCGCTGGTCTTTGCCGTATGGGGGATCCTTGCGCTGATCCGCTACAGAAAGACCGTCCGGATCGATAAGATGATCGTTCTGTTCTTCCTCTATCCGCTCGTGATCATCGCCGTTCTGATCCAGTTGTATCACCCCGAGATCAGGGTTGAGATGTTCGGGATCAGTGTTGCGATGATGACTTTCATGATCTCGATCCAGAGTTCCGAAAACCTCGTGGATCCGATGGTCGGCGCGCTCCGGTACAGCGCCGGGATAGAGAATCTCCTCAACATCATCAAAACCGGAAAGCCCTCTACCATCCTGCTGGTCCGGATCGTCAATACCGGTAACATCCTGATGTATCTCGGACAGGAGATCCACAATCACTACCTGAACAAACTGTCCGGACAGTTCCGCTCCATGGCGGCGTCCCACCGGTACCGGGCGGATCTATACTATCTCGAACACGGACTTTACGGTTTTCTGTCGGAGGATGACCAGCTCGAAGCCGCTTATGAGACGGCCGATGAGATCAGGCATTATCTGGCTCTGCAGCACAGCGTGGATGATTTCGATGTGCTTGCGGATGCGAGAATCTGCATCATTCAGAATCCGGACGACTTTGATGATTTTCAGTCCATGTTCAACTTCGCGACTTCCTTCCATCTGACGCTTCCGGCAACCAGAAAGATTTTGCTCTACGCCGACTATAAGGACCAGCCCGAATTCCGCATACGGAATGACCTGGATGATATCATAGCCAAAGCGATCAGCTCGGAAGGGTTTGAAATGTACTACCAGCCGATCTATTCTGCAGTGGAAAACCGCTTTGTCTGTGCCGAAGCGCTGATCCGTCTGCAGGATGCGGATTACGGTTTCATCCCGCCCGCTCTTTTCATTCCGATCGCGGAACAGAACGGATCGATCCACGCGATCGGCGACTGGGTGCTGCGCAACGTATTCCGCTTCATGTCGGAAAACAACATGTACGAACTCGGTCTGAATTACATTGAGATCAACCTGTCCGCTTCGCAATGTATCGAACCGGATCTGGTCGACCGTATCGAACACCTGCTGGAAGTCTATAACCTGATGCCTGAACAGATCTCTTTGGAGCTGACGGAAACCGCGGCAGATATCGATCCCGAGATCGTTGACCGCAACGTGAAAAAGCTTCACAATATGGGGATCCGTTTTGCTTTGGACGATTACGGAACAGGTTACTCGAATATCCGCCGTGTCGTATCATTACCGATCGATCAGGTAAAACTGGATAAAAGTTTCGTAGAAGCAATGAACGACCCACAAATGTGGATCGTCATTGAGGATACGATAACCATGCTCAAGGAAATGGGCAAGGAAGTTTTGATCGAAGGTGTCGAAACACCGGAAAATGCAGATAAGTTCCTGAAGCTTAAATGTGATCTGCTGCAGGGCTGCGAATACATTCAGGGGTTCTTTTTCTGCAGGCCTCTGCCTGCCGATGAATTCATCGAATTCATGCGGGCGCACCGCTGAACGGGAAACTGTCAAAAAGCGAAAGCTGGTTGGATTCCGGAATGCTGCCGAGAAGATCCAGTTCAACAAGCTTCTCGATGGAGGTCTTGGATACTTTGGTGCGTTCCCTGAAATCATCTCTGGAAAGGAACGGACCGTCCTTGCAGGCTTCCACGATCGCGTCTGCCGCTTTTTCTCCGAGTCCTTCTATGCTGCCGATATGCGGCATGATCTTTCCGTCTATGATCTGACACGCGTGTGCCCTGGCGCGGAACAGATCGATCGGCATAAATTCAAAACCTCTCGCATACATCTCTTCCACCACACGCATGTCCTTAAGTTCATCCTGCTCCTTCTTGCTGAGCGAATCGGAACGGTTCCTGTAATCGGCCAGCAGCGCCGCAAGCTTTGCTTTGCCCATGCACATCTTTTCATAGTTGAAAGCCGTTGTACGGATCGACAGATAAGCCGCATAGTACGCGAGCGGATGATAGATCTTGTAATAGGCGATCCGCCATGCCATCATGACATAGGCAGCCGCATGCGCCTTCGGGAACATGTAGGCGATCTTCTCGCATGACCAGATATACCAGTCGGGCACATCATGCTCTGCCATATCTGCCTTCCAGTCAGCCCACTGCGGGCATTCCTTCTTGGCAACCTTTCCTTTTCTGACCGCTTCCATGATCTTAAACGCCTTGGCGGGATCCAGTCCCTTGCTGATCAGATAAGTCATGATATCGTCTCTTGTACAGATAGCCGTGGAGATCGTGGCCGTCCCGTTTAAGATCAGCGTCTGCGCGTTGTTCAGCCAGACGTCGGTTCCGTGCGCAAGCCCTGCGATCCTGACCAGATCGGAGAACGAAGTCGGCTTCGTATCCAGAAGCATCTGCATCGCAAAGTCCGTACCGAATTCCGGGATCCCGAGCGAGCCGAGCTTACAGCCGCCGATATCGTCCGGACTGATGCCGAGCGCCTCCGTATTCCGGAACAGTGTCATGACCTGCTTATCGTCAAGCGGTACTTCTCTCGGATCGGTCTGCGTCAGATCAGAAAGACGTCTGATCATCGTCGGATCATCATGACCGAGGATATCGAGTTTAAGCAGGTTATGATCGATCGAATGATAATCGAAATGCGTCGTGATGATGTCGCTGTTCATATCATTGGCCGGATGCTGGATCGGCGTGAAAGTATTGATGTCCTCCCCGTGCGGCAGGACGATGATCCCGCCGGGATGCTGCCCGGTCGTTCTGCGGATCCCGGTACAGCCTTCCGCGATCCTGTCGATCTCACAGGAGCGCTTAACGATGCCGTGCTCCTCAAAGTATTTCTTCACGAAACCGTATGCCGTCTTGTCTGCCAGCGTACCGATCGTGCCGGCCTTGAATGTCTGCCCCTGTCCGAAGATCTCCTCGGTGTACCTGTGGGCATTGGCCTGGTATTCACCGGAGAAGTTTAAGTCGATATCCGGCTCCTTATTCCCTTCGAATCCGAGGAATGTCTCAAACGGGATATCAAACCCGTCCTTATGCAGTTTCTGTCCGCATCCGGGGCATACCTGATCGGGCATGTCGCAGCCTGCCATGCCGGCAAACTTTTTGACCGTATCCGATGTAAAATCAACATAATGGCAGTTGCTGCAGATATAGTGCGGAGAAAGCGGATTGACCTCCGTGATCCCGGCCATCGTGGCAACAAACGACGAGCCGACCGAACCTCTGGAACCAACCAGATAGCCGTCCTCTAAGGATTTCCATACCAGTTTCTGCGCGATGATATACATGACCGCAAACCCGTTGGAGATAATGGATTCCAGCTCTCTCTCCAGTCTGCTGCTGACCTGCTCGGGAAGCTCCTCTCCGTAGATCTCATGTGCCTTCTTGTAGCAGATCTCACGCAGGGTCTCATCGGAATGCTCGATCACGGGCGGACATTTATCCGGGCGAACGGGTTCGATGCGTTCCACCATGTCGGAGATCTTCCGGGTATTGGTCACAACGATCTCATAAGCCTTCTCATACGGCAGATATGCAAATTCGTCAAGCATCTCCTCCGTCGTACGCAGATAGAGCGGTGGCTGTGAATCAGCATCCTTGTAGTTCTTGCCCGTCATGATGATACGGCGGTAGATCTCATCCTGCGGATCCATAAAATGTACATCACAGGTGGCAACAACCGGTTTATTGCATTTCTCCCCCAGTTTGATGATCCGCCGGTTCAGTTCCCTTAAGTCATCATCCGTGTTGATATGCTCGTATTTCTTTTCTTCCCGCCCGCCTTCACGTTTGACGGTCTCCGTTTTCAGGAAGGCATTGTTGCCGATCGGCTGCACTTCCAGATAATCATAGAAAGAGGCGATCTTTTTCAGTTCTTCCTCGCCCTTCCCGTCAAGCACCGCACGGAACACTTCACCCTGCTCGCAGGCACTGCCGATCAGGATCCCTTCCCGGCGTGTTCTCAGCAGGCTCTTTGGGATCCTGGGTCTTCCGTGAAAATAGATCAGATGGGAATCCGATACCAGTTTATAGAGATTGATCCTTCCGGTCTCGTTCCTGGCAAGCAGGATCACATGATAAGCCATGGATTTGCGCACCTTTTCAACCGAGGATCTGCCAAGCTCGTTCAGTTCATTCAGATCATACACACCCTTTTCGGCAAGCATCGGCAGAAACTTGATAAAGATCTGCGCCGTGCAGCCGGCATCATCCACTGCGCGGTGGTGATTGTCCAGAGGGATCTTCAGGGCTTTGGCGACGTTATCCAGCCGGAACTTGGCAATGTTTGTCATCAGCACACGTGCCATGCCCAGAGTGTCCACATAGGTGTAGTTCTTTTCGATCCCGAGATCCAGGCCCTTCCTGATGATAAAACTCATATCAAATCCGGCATTGTGCGCAACAAGGACCGCATCGTCTGCAAAGTCCAGAAAAGCCGGTAAGGCCTCGGTAATAAACGGCGCGTCTTCCACCATGGCATCACTGATGCCTGTCAGTTCCGTGATCCGGTACGGGATCTGCATCTTCGGATTCACAAAAGTGGAAAAGGTGTCGATCACGCTGCCGTCCCTGACTTTGACGGCACCGATCTCAATGATCCCGTCCACAGCAGGTGAAAAGCCGGTCGTCTCTATGTCAAAGACCACATAGGTATCGTTTAACGCATACGGTTTCGGATTCGTGACCAGTTCCGTCTCATCGTCCACCAGATAGCCTTCCATGCCGTAGATCAGCTTGAAATCCGGGTGATTTTTCTGCACCTTCGGCAGTTCGTGATAGGCATCCGTAAAGGCCTGAACGACGCCGTGATCCGTGATGGCAAGCGCGGAATGTCCCCAGTCCGCCGCGCGGTGCATCAGATCCTTGATATCGCTCACACCGTCCATATCGCTCATCTTCGTATGGCAATGCAGTTCCACGCGTTTTTCGGCGGCCTTATCTTCCCGTACGGTTCTGAAATCCGCGGCCTTTTTGATCCCCGTGACATAGGACAGCGACAGTTCGCGGTCATACTGATCGACAGACGCTTTTGCTTTGATCGTGATAAAAGCGCCCTTCTTGAGATTTTCCGTCAGCATCTCCGTTTGATCCTCTTTCGGGAAGATCTTGACACTGATCGTATCCGTAAAGTCCGTCACGGCAAAAAGGAACAGTTTACGCTCGTTCCGAAGATCCCGCACATCCAGGGAGCAGATCTGTCCCGTAACGGTCACATCGCCGATCCCCTCGATGATATCTTCGATCGGGATCGGTGCGTCATGAAAATCACGGCCGTAGATCAGATCCGGGTTGGCAGATCTTGCCCGCGACTGCTTCAGTGAGGAGGTCAGGTTCCTGCCGCTCTTCTTTTTCGGCAGGGCAGTTTCCTGCTGTTTGCCGCGCTCTTTTGCACCGGTTTCTTTTGCTGCGGGTTCAAAACTCTCAGGCTGTTCCGTATCAGGTTCCGCAACCCCGTCTGCAACAGGCTCCGGGGCGGCATCCGTTCCCGGATCATCTTCTGTCTGCCGGCTGATCAGGACCGCCTCATCCGTATCCTTGATCCGGCTGACGGCTTCCTTGTATTCAATACGGATCTGCGCACCGATACCGCAGCGTTCATTCAGGATCTTTTCCAAGATCCCGATCAGTTTCTGCGATTTGGCTCTTGAGACGACGCTGTCCTCGATCGTCAGTTTCATCAGGTTCTGCTCGCCGTACTCGATATCCGCATGTTCCATCATGATATACAGAACATGGTCGTACTCTTTGAGTTCCAGCAGGATGCTGTCGCCGTATGCATCCATCAGCGTTTCGGGGGTATACGAAGGAAGCAGGTGATACTGCTCCAGTATGGATACGCTTCCGCTCCGGTCCGGATAGAGCGACTTCAGAACCTGTCTGGAGATCTCGTTTTCCACCGTATGCAGCGTCCGCCTCTCAAGCGGACGGGCAGCGTCAATGTACACCTTAAGCAGACACTTTTCGTTGTTCATGCTGATCCTGGTGATCTCAATGTCCGCAAGTTGTTCTTCAACCGATTTCTGTAATTGTAAAGTCGGAAAAGCTTCCAAAAATCGCTTCATGATATGATCCCAATCCGTTCCGGTCAGTTCCAGTGTTCCAGTTCATCACGCAATACAGAGAGCAGCTGCTCCTCCGGCACCTTGCGGACGATCTCTCCTTTTTTGATCAGAAGGCCTTCCCCCTGACCGCCTGCGATCCCGATATCCGCTTCCTTTGCCTCGCCCGGACCGTTTACCACGCAGCCCATGACCGCCACCTTGATGTCAAGGTCAAATCCGGCGCACATGCGCTCCACATCCGATGCCAGCTTGATCAGATCGATCTTCGTCCTGCCGCAGGTCGGACAGGAAACGACTTCGATCCCGCCCTTGCGAAGACCGAGCGTCCTTAAGATCTGTCTGGCTGAAATGATCTCTTCCACGGGATCCCCTGTCAGGGATACGCGGATCGTATCGCCGATCCCCTGATGGAGGATCAGCCCCAGTCCGATCGCGGACTTGATGTTACCGGACTTGACGGTTCCCGCTTCCGTGATGCCGACATGCAGCGGGTAAGGGCATTTTGGCGCAAGCAGTTCATGGGCGCGTACGCACATGAGCACATCGGAAGATTTGATGCTGACCACGATCCGGTCATACCCGGCCTCCTCGATCATGGATACCTTATCAAGCGCACTCTCCACAAGCCCTTCGGCCGTCACTCCATGATATTTCTCAACAAGTCCTTTTTCAAGAGATCCGCTGTTGACGCCTACGCGGATCGGGATATTGCGCTCCCTTGCACAGGATACGACAGACAGCAGTTTGTCCTTTCCGCCGATATTGCCGGGATTGATCCGGATCTTATCGGCTCCGTTTTCGATCGAGGCGATCGCCATCCTGTGATCAAAATGAATATCCGCAACAAGCGGGATGGAGATCTGCTTTTTGATCTCGGATAAAGCTTTGGCAGCCTGCTCATCCGGAACCGTGCAGCGAACGATCTCACACCCCGCTTCGGTTAATTGCTGTATCTGCTTAACGGTTGCCGGAACATCTTCTGTCCTTGTATTCGTCATGGACTGGATCAGGATCGGATTTCCACCCCCGATCACACGGTTTCCGATCGAAATCTGCTTTGTATTATCGCGATACATATGCGCCTCCGACAACAATTTCTTGTGGTTTCAGTGATATTGATGCAGCATATCTAGTCTATCATATTTTCATGTTCATGGAAAGCCTCACGGCTATGGATAACGTTTGATATTTAATCCTCCGTTTCAGATACGGTCTTACGGGATCCGTAGTCGATCCGGTAATCCCTGCTGTTTTTTTCACTCTGATCCGTCCTGGTCCGAAACCGCAGGCAGACGGCAGCGTTTCCCGACTTTTCTTCCGACACGGTAATCCTGTCCTGCTGATCACGGATATAATTTCCGGTATCGTCCCGGTAACTCCTGCCTCCGTCATAACTGACGAACACCTTTGTGAAGATGCCGTCCCTGCAGGTAAACACCAGGTCCCCGTCAGTTCTGTAGTAATCATTCTCACGCCATATTACATAACGCCCGTCATTTTCACGCACATCGATGTATGCCGTATCGTTTTTGCTCACACAGAGCATATAAACGATACCAAAGGCGGCCGTCAGGAATGCGATCAGGATAAATATCTTCTTTCTCATTATTTTGTCCTCCCCACCTGATGATAGTGCAGTACAAGATCCCGGCTTACTTCCTTCACGAGAATCTTCCCGTCATCTGTCTGTACTTCCAGACTGCCGTTTCCGATGATCGCAAGGAACAGCATGCCGAACTTCAGCCGCAGGCTGTCAAAGTCTTCCAGCAGCAGTCCCACGTTAAGCACCCAGCCCTTACGGTACCTAAGCATCTTCAGCGCGCAGAAATGCCAGTTTCCAAGCTCGTCCGCATTCTCGATCCGTACCGGGAAGAGCAGGGCAAAGAACAGCAGGGCCAGCAGGAGCAAAATGCCAAGACACAGCAGAATGACTGTTTTGATCGGATCGCTCTCTTCCACAGCCTCCGGTTCCAGGATCTCGGCAGGCGGCTCTTCCAGAACGATCTCTTCTTCCACCTCTTCCGTCTCTTCGATCAGGTCGGTTTCCTGCTCCGTGGTCGTCTGTGTTCCGCCCGTAATGTTTCTGATGTTTACTTTCTTTTTGTTTTCCTCGTTTTCAGTCGGCGTGACTTTGTCCTTGGGATCTGCCGGTTCTGTCTTTGGAACAGTCGGAACCGGTGTGGGACGCGGTGATGAAGTCGGAAACGGCGTTGGCGTCAGTGTTGGTTGCGGAATCTGTGTGGGATATGGGGTAGGTGTGTGAGTCGGTGCCGGGGTCGGTGTCTGCGTCGGTTTAGGGGTGTCCGGTTTCTTTGCCTCGATATTGGAGATGCTGATATTTGCGTTGGTACTGTTTCCGGCCCTGTCCCGAACGATCACTTCATAGGTGCCGTTTTTCTGTACCTTGAAACTGTTCTGCGCATTATCCGTATCAAGATAGTGATACGGCTTGTCTGTCAGTCCCGAATCCGGATCGGAAGCCGTGATCCTGATCGTCACCGCACCTTCCGTTTTGGAGGAGGGGTCATAGGTGAGTTTTACTTTCGGCGGACTGATATCCGTGACCGTCAGACCCGCCGCTTCCGTCGGTACCTCATCTCCCTTTTCTCCGATCAGCACGCAGCGGAAAGAGCTTCCGCTTAAACTGAGCCGCAGCCCCGAAACAGTAAGCTGCATGGTATTCGTTCCGCTGTAGGTTACGCCATCCGCTGTTGTCTCATCTCTTAAGTCCTGAATTCCGGCCGGTGAGATCCTCTGCCAGCGGCATGCACAGACTTTGTTTCCCGATACCGTAAAGACAGCGCTCTGATCCGTTCCCGCCTGTACGGATGAGGGGTTTGTAACCACTTCAGGCACCTTCGAATAACCGTATAACTGCAACATTCCGGTCACCTTGATCGAAACGGTCCTGGAGTATCCGCAGGATGAGATATGGCTGCCGGAGGATGACTCCCCTCCGACGCAGGAGATCGTCTGTCTGACAATATAGTCGGCCGGCATGACGATCGTGGCGTCTCTGTCCGAATAACTGCTGAGATCGATCGGTCCTTCCCCCGCGGCTTTGGAACTGGAATCCAGAACCCTGAACCCGTCGACCTTGATCGAATATGTGGAGTTCACTCTTCTGCCTTCTTCATTCGTATGGGAGTTGCCGCTGTAGCAGTTATGGCACCAGCCGCTGGTGGCTTCTATGTTCGTCGGGCTGATCTGATAGATAGCGTAGGCAACTCCTTTTGTGGAATAAGTTTCACCGGGCCCGATCGTGCCAAGGTACTCTCCCTGCTGTTCCGTGGCCTGTACGGGTACAACAAAGAAAACCCCGCCTGTGATCAGGGCAAATAAAGCGATCCAAAGGATCCGTATGACTGTTTTCACTGTTTTTTCTCCTTTAAATTTCAGGGGAAGTGTTTCGGATGTGAGGGGTAAAAAAAAGACAGGATATCTGACTGATCCGTACAGATATCCTATCTTATCCCGAAAGAAAAGTCAATCGGATTTTAACACAACGTGTGTATTTTTATCGCATGACCAGACGCGAGATATCGTTATACATCACGAATACCATCAGGGCAATGAGAAGGACGACTCCGAGCAGGTTGATCGCCCCTTCCGTTTTGGCGGACAGGGGTTTTCTGCGGAATGCTTCAACGATCAGAAGCAACAGTTTGCCGCCGTCCAGACCCGGGATCGGAAGCAGGTTCATGGCGCCGAGGTTAGCCGACAGAAGGGATCCTAAAGAAAGCATCGTTAAGATCACCGCCGGGATGCCGCCGGCCGCTTTCGCATAGTCATATTCCTCGCCGACGATCGTAGCCATGCCGATCGGGCCGCTGAGCTCTTTGGCGGAGAGTTTGCCGATCACAAGCCATTCCAGGCTCTTAACGACCGATTTCACCTCATAGATCACGTAATAGTAGGCGTATTTGATCGATTTGAGCGGCGTGATCTCCATATCGTAATCGCCGCCGACAATGCCGAACATATAGCGGCCGTATTCTTCATTGTAGGACGGTCTCAACCGTACCTGATGATGTTCTCCGTTGCGGATGAATTCGATCGTTGCTTCGTTTCCGTCGGAAAACATCGTAAGCAGCGTCACCTCCGAGAACATATGGACGCTTGACCCGTTGAAGCTTACGATATCATCGCCTGCCTGAAGTCCGGCGGCCTCAGCGGGTGAGCCCGGTGTGATATCAAGCAGTTTTGCCGTCGGATATCCGTCGCTGCCGACTACAAACAGGGCCAGGACAAAGGCCAGGAGGAAGTTAAAGAAGGGACCTGCCAGTACCGTTGCCATTCTGGCAAATACCGGCGCGTTCCTGTAGGTACTCTCCTCGAGGTGTTCCGGATCCATATTGTCAAACAGACAGCCGCCGCCCAGCGGAAGCAGGTTGATCCTGTAGAGGGTCTCTTTCTTTTTGAAGGAAATGATCTTCGGACCGAAGCCGATCCAGAATTCATTTACCGCGATCCCGTTCGCCTTGGCGATGAGAAAATGCCCGAATTCGTGTGAAAATACCACAACGCCGAACACAAGCAGTGCCAGCACGATTTTGACTACAAAACTCATTTCCGATCTATGCCGCCTTTCCGGTATTCTTTCAGATGATCATACGTCTGCGCTTCCGCTTCCAGGATCTGCGAAACCGACGGGGATGCGATCACGGTGTGTGCATCCATTGCTTTTCCGATCAGATCGGGAATATCCATGAAACCGATCTCGTTGTTCAAAAACAGGGCAACCGCCATCTCATTGGCCGCGTTGAAAACAGTCGGCATCGAACCGCCGCATGCTGCGGCACGCATGGCCAGCGCAAAACCCGTGAATGTTTCGGGATCCGGCTTTTCAAACGTCATCTGCGAGAGCGCAAAGAAATCCACGCGCTTCCCGTCCATGGGCTGTCTGTCCGGATAGAAAAGCGCGTACTGGATCGGCAGTTTCATATCCGGGACACCAAGCTGTGCGATAATGGCTCCGTCCGTATAT
>JAGCXZ010000285.1 GCA_017961065.1 Lachnospiraceae bacterium | reverse complement strand
TTGACTTATCGTGATCCGATACGGATCAGCCCTACTCGAGTGCAAGGGTTATCGTTGTGATGTCGCATACTTCCGAAGGTCCGTTGTCCTGGATCGCACCGGGATAGGTGAATGCAGTTTCCACTGCCCACTGGTCTCTGTGTGCGGCAAAGTACTTAAACGGTGCGCCGTCAAGTTCTACAAGAGCCTTTCTGATAACCGGCTTGTCTTCGCCGGTCCTTCTCTCGATGTTCATCATCTTGGTGATCGGCATACCGCCTGCAACCCACTCCTCAGCAGGCTTGGACAGGTTCGATACCTTGGAAAGATATCCCGTGTAGCCGTACTGGATCAGCATGAATGCGTTGTAGCCGAGCGAGTAGCAGTAGTCCGCATCGAAGTTCGACGGGAACGCACATCTGCCTTCGTAACCGAAGAAGTGATGGAGCGCACCGAACTTACCCTTGTATGTGCCTGCTGCCTTTCTCTTTGCAAGCTCGTCCTTAACAAGCGCGGACAGGAGCTTTTCGGATTCGATCAGGGATACCTGAACGTTGCCGTGCGGGTCACGCTCTAAGAAGAGCTGCTGCTGGATGAGCTGCGGCAGGATCGCAAATACAGCCATGGATTCCTTTGTCAGGCCGTTCTCGATGAACGCGTATTTTGCATCCCAGTCGGGAAGCGCATTGAACTTCTCCGTG
Source organism: Lachnospiraceae bacterium (assembly GCA_017961065.1). GTDB lineage: Bacteria > Bacillota > Clostridia > Lachnospirales > Lachnospiraceae > UBA2868. The sequence goes on along the minus strand of JAGCXZ010000285.1, from coordinate 2,864 downwards.
TTGGAGCCGGCCAGAAGTTCGTTGATCTCGGCGATGAGCTTGGAAAACTCGGGAACGAATTCCACGATACCCTCGGGAATGATCGCAACACCGAAGTTGTTGCCGGCATTGCCTCTCTTCTCAACCGAATCCGCGATCTGAGATGCGATCTGGGATAAGGACATCTTCTTGGCAGCTACTTCCTCACCGATCAGGCAGATGTTGGGCTGCGTCTCAAGCGCGCACTCAAGAGCCACATGGCTTGCACTTCTTCCCATAACCTTGATGAAGTGCCAGTATTTCTTGGCGGAGTTGGCATCTCTTTCGATGTTACCGATCAGTTCGGAGTAAGTCTTTGTTGCCGTATCAAAACCGAAGGATGCTTCGATATCTTCATTCTTTAAATCGCCATCGATCGTCTTGGGGCAGCCGATGACCTGAACGCCCGTGTTGTTTGCAGCCATGTACTCCGCAAGCACAGCGGCATTCGTGTTGGAATCATCACCACCGATGATCACGATCGCTGTCAGACCATGCTTTTTGGCAACTTCCGTTACCACCTTGAACTGGTCTTCCGTCTCGAGTTTCGTTCTGCCGGATCCGATGATATCGAAACCGCCTGTATTTCTGTATGCGTCGATGAACGCATCGTCAAATTCCACATAGTCGTCGTCGATCAGTCCGCTCGGACCGCCCTTGAAGCCAAGCAGCACGTTGTTCCTGTCCGTAGCCTTGAGCGCATCATAGAGACCGCACACAACGTTGTGTCCGCCGGGTGCCTGGCCGCCGGAAAGGATCACGCCGACAACCTGCTTCTTTGCAACGGAAGTATTGCTGCCCTTTGCAAAGGTGATCTCGTTCTTACCGTATGTGTTGGGGAACAGGGACTTGATCTTATCCTGATCCGCTACACTCGTGGTTGCTTCGCCGTTCTGAACGCAGATCTCCGCGATCCCGTTCCTGAGCATGCCGGGAAGCTTCGGCACATACTCATATCTTGCTTTTTGAAGAGGTGAAAGATTCATATCGGTACTCCTTTTATAAAAAATAATAATGCGATCCGTCTCAGACGATGCCGCGGCGGCCTTTTACCCAGTCCCAGCTCTCCTCGGTGGCATCGATTCCATACGTGCTTGCAGCCTGCAATGCTGCTTCTCTGGTGGGGAATCTCATTTCCGTCCCGTTGATCACGATCACATTCGCGTTATCGTCAAGCAGTTCCCACGGTGTCAGCAGATTCTTATGGTCCTCGGTCCAAAGGTTGGAAGAATCAAACAGCACACCACCGGTAACCTTTACCAGATCATCGTCATTAAGCTTTCCGTTCATACTCATACGCATTCTCCTTTCCGATTTTCAATCAGCAAACCTTCCGCGGCCTCCCGCAGACTCAAAGAGTATTTTACAACATTTCACATCAGGATTACAATAGGCATATGAACGAAGTCAACAATACTTTATTTATTCCTCTTTACGGAAAATCACAGCTCAGCCGGCGCGGGATCATCCTGAATGATCCGATGGCCGAAAAGATCTGCTCATCCGAGCAGTTTCCGATCCGCGGAAGATCCGCGTCAAAATGGCTCGCCTTCAACATGGCCATGCGCGCCCGTGTTTTCGATGACTGGACAGACGCGATGCTTTCGGAATACCCGGACGCTGTCGTGCTCCATATCGGCTGCGGCCTGGACAGCAGATGCCTGCGCGTCGGTTCCTGCAGCAACTGGATCGACTGTGATTTTCCCGATGTGATCGATATCCGCAGGAAATACTATACGGAAAACGAACACTATCATATGATGTGCGTGAATGCGGCCGATCCCGGACAGGTCAGGACGCTGCCGGATCATGACACCGCGATCGTCGTGCTCGAAGGGATCAGTATGTATCTGAGCCCGCAGGAACTGCACGCCTTCCTGCAGACACTGCAGGAAAAGTACGCGCACGTGCACATCCTCATGGATATCTATACGGCATTCGGCGCAAAGGCCTCCGCACGCAAAAATCCCGTAAACGATGTCGGTGTAACAACCGTTTACGGGATCGATGATATCGAAAGTATCTTATGCGGCCTTCACATCCGCCACAAGGCGGAGCATTTCTTCACGCCTCCTGCACTCATCCGCGAACTCAAGCCCCTCGAGCGCCTGATCTTCCGTCTGCTGTTCACAGGAAAAATGTACCGCAGGATCTACCGGCTGCTTGAACTGGAGACGGCGGGAGATGACTAGTTCACGCTCGCGATGGTCGTAAAGATCCGCTTTCTATATGTGGTACACTTCCGTGTACACCATCTTCCCGTCAACACGTTCCGACTTCATGAGCGAAACGCGCTTTACCATCATGCCCGCATTCGGGATCGAAACCTTCCCGGGCTTACCGGACGCTTTCCTGATGAGCGTGATGTGCGGCACGAACTTCTTCCTGTCATATTCAATGCCGGCAGCATCCAGTGCCTTCCTGATCTCACCCGCAAGGTTACTGATCCCCTGCCCTCCGCGGATCCCGATATGGATCAGGTCGCCGAAATTTCCGATCTCGGTAAAATCAAGTTTGAACGGTTTATATTTAACCGACGAGAGCGCTTCTTCCACCGCTTTGCTGTCGTGTCTCTCGCCGATAAAACACAGCGTCACATGGAGGTTTTGAACCGGCGTATAGTTCCCCTTCACCCCGTTCTGCTTCAGGGCTTGCAGGATCTCCACCGATGCTTTTTTCATTTCTTCGGATAGTTCAATCGCGATAAATAAACGCATGACTCCTGCTCCTTATGGTAATCAATCATGTCCCGGTCACTTATATCCGCAGTTCCCTTTCTCCGGCAGGTCATCTCCGTCTGCAGATACATACGTTGCCTGAAACGCCATATTGATCTCCTTCAGTTC
>JAGCXZ010000284.1 GCA_017961065.1 Lachnospiraceae bacterium | reverse complement strand
TATATCTGTTAAAAGAACAAAGTCATCATCAGTATCGCCTGTTACAAGACCACAGGAAATACCTGCAACCATTGCTTTGATAGGCACGCCTGCAGCCATAAGGGACATACAGGATGCACAGGTGGAAGCCATTGATGTGGAACCGTTACTCTCGAAAGTCTCGGATACGCAGCGGATCGCATACGGGAATTCCTCTTCCGAAGGAAGTACGGGGATCAGCGCGCGCTCAGCGAGAGCTCCGTGACCGATCTCACGGCGTCCCGGTCCTCTGCTCGGCTTGGTCTCGCCTACAGAGTAGCTCGGGAAGTTGTAGTGATGCATGTATCTCTTGGAAACCTCATTGGAATCCAGTCCGTCAACCTTCTGCATGTCAGAGAGCGGAGCCAGCGTACAGATGTCGCAGATCTGTGTCTGTCCTCTTGTGAACATCGCAGAGCCGTGTACTCTGGGGATCAGATCAACTTCAGCTGCAAGCGGTCTGATCTGTGTGATCTCACGGCCGTCCGGACGCTTGTGATCCTTTAAGATCATCTTACGAACGGTCTTCTTCTCGTACTGATAAATCGCTTCGCCAAGTACTGCCAGCCACTCTTCCTTCTCGGCAAATGCTTCTTCGAGTTTTTCGGTGATCTGGCGGATGTTCTCCTCACGTACCTGCTTCTCATCCGTAAATACCGCGGTCTCCATCTCAGCGGGAGGAACGATCTTCTTGATCTCTTCAAACATCTCCTCCGGGATCGCGCAGCTTGTGTATTCATGTTTGGGCTTGCCGACTTCGGCTACGATCTTGTTGATGAAAGCGATGATCTCCTGGTTGATGCCGTGTGCCATGTAGATGGCTTCGATCATCTTATCTTCCGGGATCTCGTTTGCACCTGCTTCGATCATGATAACCTTCTCGGATGTGGATGCAACGGTCAGGTTTAAGTCACCGTTCTTCCACTGTTCCTGGGACGGGTTCACGATAAAAGCGCCATCGATCATGCCGATCTGAGTCGTTGCGCAGGGTCCGCAGAACGGGATATCGGAAATGCTGGTTGCGATCGCGCTGCCGAGCATAGCCACAAGCTCCGGTCTGCAAGCCGGATCAACCGACAGAACCAGGTTGTTCAGTGTGCAGTCATTGCGGTAATCCTTCGGAAAAAGCGGACGCATCGGTCTGTCAATGACACGGGCGGTCAGGACAGCGTTCTCACTCGCCTTACCTTCTCTTTTGTTGAATCCGCCGGGGATCTTCCCGACTGCATACATCTTCTCTTCAAACTCTACGCTTAAGGGGAAGAAATCGATCCCTTCTCTGGGCTTTTCGGATGCGGTCGCCGTGGACAGTACGGTCGTATCACCGTAGTGCATCAGCGCTGCTCCGTTTGCCTGCTTTGCAACTCTTCCGACATCAACGGTCAGAGTGCGCCCTCCAAGTTCCATTGAATAACTTTTGTACATTTTTCTCTCCTTTTCTTCTTCTCTTCTCGCGCGGTATGCGCATTTATAACTGGAAGCGGCATGATCGAAATACGATCCTGCCATATTACAAAAAGGGTGGAATCATTTCCACCCTCTGTAAACAAAGATTATTTTCTCAGGCCGAGTCTCTCGATCAGAGAACGATATCTCTCGATATCAACTTTCTTTAAATAGTTCAGCAGGCCGCGTCTCTTACCGATCATCTTGTGAAGACCTCTTGCGGAGTGGTGATCCTTCGGATTCTCTTTCAGATGCTCGGTGAGCTCTCTGATCCGCTCCGTCAGAACGGCTACCTGTACTTCCGGCGAACCCGTGTCATTCGGCTTCGTCGCATACTCTGTCATGATTGCTGTCTTTTTCTCTTTTGTGATCATTTCTTTTCTCCTTTGTTCTCTTCGTGATCATGCCAAAGAAGCTCGGGCATCCTGAGCGAACTTCGTTCGAGCCCTCGCGTTGCGGCACGATCCCTTCGTGATCCTGCCAAATACTGCGACCGGGCTGGAGTGGCCACGACCGAAGCATCGGCGTACAACAGATAACATTGTAACACAGTTGTTATTCCTTGTAAAGGCTGATTTTCCCTGTTTCTCTTAATTACTAAAGTGTTTCTTCCACCTTTTTGATCTGATCCGGCGTTACCTGCAGGAACTCCGCGATCTCGTTGTATTTCTTGCCGCGCTTCAACGCGTTGGCGATCAGAGAAAACAGCAATTCTTCCTTTCCCTCTTCACGATCAAATTCGCGCTGCTTTTCGGCATCATATTCATAAAGTATACTCATCTCTATCACCCTGGGCTTTTGCCTGATCAAAAACTCCTTCAGTATTCCCCGCGCAATGCAATCATCCACTGCTTTCGTGACTGCCTTTTTCAGAATCATTGTTTTCTGATTCTCGCGGATCATTGCAATAAACTTTGCGTATTCTTTCAACGTCCTGCAACTGTTCAGCACCTTGTTTCTCTGCCCGTAATTGATATTCACGATCTTAACGATCAGTTCCAACTGCGGATGCTTTTCCTCTTTCACAAACATATCCGACAGCCGGTGCGTTTTGTGATTCCGCATCTTCACTATTTTACCACTTTGGCGCCAAAAATCCAGACTCTTGTTCTTCCGGTCATCCCATAAAAAGGAAGCCCCGGTCAGGGGCTTCAATCTTTACTTCCGCTAATAAACCCGGTCATGCATTTTCATACATACAGAACGCGATGTTTACCGCGTGATCGGCCACACGTTCGAGGCCGGAAATG
>JAGCXZ010000283.1 GCA_017961065.1 Lachnospiraceae bacterium | reverse complement strand
TCCATGTTCTCATGGATGTAGTTGGAGTCCGCGGCCAGCTGATATCCGTCAAAGCCTGCCAGCGCAAGCTCCGATACGTCCGCATCCCTGAACAGATCCAGCAGAACGAACAGCGGGTTCTCACGGATCATCGCCTCGTGATCCATCAGCCGTTTATAGTTTAAGACGAAGTCAAAATCATCCGCCGAGCTTGTCACGTTGGAAGTCGCAACGATCCTGACGCTCCCCTGCTTCTGCATTGCGGATACGGCCGTTGCCATCTGCACGTATCGCTTGGAGTTAAACAGCATCAGGTAGTCGGGTGTGGGCAGAACGCCTTCCGGCACGAAATTGACCGCAATGGTCAAAGGGGCTTCCTGCCCCGTATGCGCGTTCAGATAGGCGCTCACGCGGTCCTGCTGCCGGTAGAGGTTCGGTCCCGGCGCCAGCACCAGAACGGACCGGCCGCGCATCGCATCGGTCAGCGCGTTGTAATCGGCCGTATCGTCATTGTCTTTGACCTGGTATTCCGTATAGAGCTGCTCGATGTAGTCCGCGTCGTAGAGCAGTTTTTTATCGTCCCTGATCCTGCTTAATATTTCGTTAATGGACTTTACGGACAGCATTTTCTTCTGTTGCAGATATGTTACATAGTTGGGATGACAGTCATTGCTGGCCGAAAGGAAGAAATTGAACCGGTATCCCCAGGGGGACTGCCGGTAGAGATCCAGCATCGTCACATCGATCGCCTCAAGAAGCTGGCTCGTGTGATAGTCCTTGCCGTTATGCTCGTTCATATACATGGCAAGAAGCTCAGTTGGCGCGTTGCCGGCACTCTTTCCCATGCCGTAGAGCGTTCCGTCAACGATCAGCATGCGCTTAAGATCCGTCTCGAGTACTTCGATACAGTTCGCATAGGCCAGCTGGAAATTGTTATGCGCATGATACCCCAGACCAATTGAAGGTAAGAGCTGGGAATCAGCCATGTTAAAGTAATGGGCCAGCTGCTGCTTGTGCAGGAGCCCATAGGTGTCAACCAGCGAAAACGCATAGGGTTCCAGCTCGTTGACCATATCGGTCAGTTCTTTGAATTCCGCTTCGGAATAACTTGTGATAGAGACTGCCTGCGCAAAAACGCGGTATCCTTTTTCCTTGACCTGTCTGCAGAAATCGATCGCGCCGTGCATCTTTTCCTTCTTAAAGATCACACGGATACCGTCCAAAAAAGATTGCTCTGCCGGTTCCACATGCGTGATCCCGCAGGTGCCGTAGTCGATCATGCCGACGATCATGGAATCCTTTCGATCCAGCATCCCGTAAGTCTTTCCAACACTCTCCGTATCCGGCAGGATGGAGCGGTCATAATCATACGAACGCCTCTCATCCAGAAAGCCGATCTCGATGATATCGATCCCGGCACTGACCAGCCGTTCGAAGATCGTTACCATATTGTTGTGGCCGAATGCCCAATCGTTGATATAGCCGCCGTCACGCAGCGTGCAGTCCAGTAACCGAACCTTGCCCATTCCCGTATTTCCTCTTCTCTGATCCGCCGCAGGGCGCTCTGCGTCCCGCTTATCTTTTTTCACGCAGGATCTGAAGGATCCCATCTTTAAATTCCGTCTCCGGCATGTATCCGGTCAGTCCGGAAAGTTCCGTGATATCCGTCTGAAGATGCATGACCTGTCCTTCCGGATACGGTCTGTCATAAATGATCTCCGGCGCGGCTTTCCCGGTAAATTCACTGACCGCATCCCGCACCTGTTCCATATATGCCCGTAACGTCTGCGTTCTTCCGCTGCCGATGCAGAAGGTTCTGCCGTCAGCGTCCGCATCCGCGAGTCTTCTTAAGAATTCCGCGGCATCCCCGGAAAAGATGTAATCCCAGATCTGTTCCCCCTTCGTACACCGCGGGCTTTCCCCCGAAAGCAGCGTATCCGTCAGAACAGAGATCAGGGACTGCTTCCCGTCTCCGGGTCCGTATACGGACAGCACTCTAGTCCAGACATGCTCCAGGCCAAGCTGATCGCACAGGATCCTGCTCATCCACCCCGCGCCAAGCTTTGCGATCCCATATCCGTTTTCGGGTCTGCAGGGTGTTTCCTCACCGAGCGTTTCCTGCGTCCTGCCGTATTCTGCCTGCGATCCGACACCGATGAACCGGCGGCAGGATAAGTCATGCGCAAGCCGCACCGCATCCAGTGTATAGGCGATATTTGCACTCTGCAGATCCATATCGTTCCGCGCGGCGCCGGACGTGCCCGCCCAGGCCAGATGATAAAAGACATCAAAGGGACCTGCGCTTTGCAGTTTTTCCCGGATCCTCTCTTCTCCAAGCTCTGACAGGCCGCATTCCATGACCGTAACGCCCTGCAGCGCGGATACCGCTGCATTCCTTTCAGAGCCGGGTCTTAAGAGCGCCGTGACTTTCACGCCGTGTGCGATCAGATCCCTGATCAGCGCGATCCCGATCGCGCCCGATGCACCTGTTATGAGAGCGTGCTGCATATCTGTCCCTTTCCTGATCTTCACCGTTCGTAAACGATCCTGTAAATCTTTACTTTTGTATCCGCACCGGTCAGAACCTGCACCGCGATATCACGTCCGCTGAGTACAAGATCAGGGATAACGGCTTCCGTCTGTCCCGCCTGAAGCGGTGCTTCCGTGATCACCTCATGGGTATTGGCATCCGCGATCAGGAGCTTGCCCGCTTCTCCCGTCCCCTGCAGAACTTCGTACTGCAGATGGCACGTCAGCTGCTGCGCCGCAGCAGACAGCCACGGAGAAGATAAGCAGATCTCCCCGTCTCCCTCCACAAGAAGACTTCCGTCCTCCTGAAGCGTACCGTTCAGGATCTGATAGCCCGGTGTATAGGCATAGTCAATCGAACGGGCGTTGGCTGCATAGCCGGCGGCTCCGTCCATGCGGTTGACCGAACCTTTGTAGATGCGGATATTCTGGTAGCTGCCCGCCTCCGTATAACAGTTTCCAAGATATTCGGGCAGGTCCGTGATCTTCCCCATATATTCATCCGCAAGAAGGATGTGGTCCTGTTCAAAGAACGAGGCATCCGTCCTGCTCTCGTAATAGTCGTGTACAAATACGCCGCCCTGCTCCGTCATGTAGGACAGGTATTCCCGTCCGCTGCCGTAATCACTGACGCGCAGGTATTCGGCCATTCCGGTATCATTCAGCAGAAAGACCTGACGCTGCGGATATGTATCCAGCATGGCAAGGACTTCTTTGTATTTCGCATTCTCCGGCGCCATCGGCGGGGTGCAGTCATCCCGCAGGACCGTCACGTCGGATAAGAGCGCAACCAGCCCGATCAGTCCGCAGAAAGCCGCATGCAGCAGCGCGCGCTGCACGATCCCGCGGACCCTGGATACGAGTTCACGGTAGAACAGCACAAGGAGCGGGATCATCGGCACCAGCGCGATCAGCAGATACCTGCTCTGTCCCTTGACATCACAGATCAGCAGGATGAGTATGTTCCACACAAAGAGGAACACCGGATAGCAGACATACTCTCTGGACGGCGCGATCTCGGAAGTGGCTTTCAGACGCTTGAAATAGCGCACCGTCACGGCGATCACACCGATCAGCACAAGGCAGGCCAGCAGAAAATGCGCAAAGACCGAGATGCCGCCGCGCGACATGGTCTCAAGCGTTCTGTCCGGAAGCGCGCCGAGCTGTTCAAAGAATCCCGACAGCAGAAACTGCGCGTTGGCGGAGAAATCCTGCACGCGCAGCAGACGCATATTGCTGCCGCTCGAATCGACCTGCATCCGGTTCCCGATATAGATCCCGGCAAGGGCTGCGATCCCCTGCGCGTAGAGGATGAGATTCGGCACGCTGACAAACCAGCGTGAGAACAGTTCCCGTACTTTCTGCATCTTGCCAGCACTCAGGTACACATAGCAGATCACGACCGGAAAGATCGAGCAGAGCAGGGAATAGGGTCCCGTGGATACGGAAAATACAAACGAGAAAACGGTGGCAAGGCATGCGACAACATAAAAAAGCGCACGTCTGCTTTTCTCGGGAGTCGTCAGCAGCCAGATCAGCATGATCGGCAGCAGGATCTTGATCCCGTAGAAGCCGCCCGAGAAAAACATCATGTTAAAGTACATGAGCTGTCCGAACGAGTACGGGATCGTCAGCAGAAGGCACGCAAGGATCTTCACGCTTACCGGCTGGTCCATCCGCTTTAAGAGCGACACGAAGAAGGCATAATAGACCAGGAGGAGCAGGATGTTTGCGATCCCGAACGACAGATAGATATTGCCCGTGATGCCGTAGACCGGAACCGCGAGCAGCAGGGACGTATCCAGCTCCAGCATGGTCTCATTGACCCAGGTCGGGATAAAGATCTCTTTGGTGTTCCAGATCTCAATGGCATGCGTAAAAAGCTTGGCGTTGTCATTGTCCATCGTGACGGGAATGCGCGCCAGATTCGCATATACGACGAAGGCAAACTCCAGCACCAGCGCGAGCAGGAGGAGCGTTTCCGTCCATGTGAATTTGATCTTCTTTATCCGCGGGGTTTTCATGCTCAGATCCGTGTCTCCCTGTCATAGTTCATGAAAGCAAAACGGCTGATCGAACCGTTTGATGCAAGCGCCTTCTCAAGCGCCTTGTCGTCCTTGGTCTTATACTCCAGGATCAGTTCGACATTGCCGGAAGAAACGGTCTTGTTCTTCATGCGCAG
>JAGCXZ010000282.1 GCA_017961065.1 Lachnospiraceae bacterium | reverse complement strand
TAGACGTGGTTTACTGCGTACCCGCCATTGATATCGTTCCCGTTGCACAGGCCGTAAAGTGCAGCAATGTGCATGTGGGCGCCGAGAACTTCTACATCGAAGACAAGGGCGCATACACGGGCGAGATCTCCGCTCCGATGTTAAAGGATGCGGGAGTGGAATACGTGATCATCGGCCATTCCGAGAGAAGAGAATACTTCAAGGAAGACGACTGCTTCTTAAACAAGAAGGTTAAGAAAGCCTTTGAAGCAGGCATTACCCCGATCCTCTGCTGTGGCGAGAGCCTTGAGCAGAGAGATATGAACGTAACGATGGACTGGATCCGTCTGCAGATCAAATCCGATCTGGCAGGTGTCAGTGCAGATCAGGTGAAGACCATGGTCATCGCTTACGAGCCCATCTGGGCGATCGGTACAGGCAAGACGGCCACATCCGACCAGGCACAGGAAGTCTGCAAGGGCATCCGTGATCTGATCGCCGAGATGTATGATGCTGCTACGGCTGAAGCTGTCCGCATCCAGTACGGCGGCTCCATGAATGCCGGCAACGCGGCAGAACTGCTCGCAAAGCCCGACATCGACGGCGGCCTGATCGGCGGCGCTTCCTTAAAGCCCGATTTCGGCCAGATCGTTAACGCCTGAACGCTCCCCAACGGAGTTTGCGGTCCGAAATGATCAAATAATACAGGAATATAAAAAGGTGAGCCGGATCATCCGACTCACCTTTTCATTTGCCATTTACTTCGGGCAGCGCCCAAAATCATTCGGCGGTGTTTATTTTGCCTTGCCCTGGTTGGCAACTGCATCCATCTTGGCCTTCAGTGCTTCCTGGTCGCCGAGATAGTAGTGCTTGATCACGTTGAAGTTATCGTCGAATTCGTAAACAAGCGGAACTGCCGTCGGGATGTTAACACCGATGATCTCCTCGCTGGAGAGGTTATCGAAATACTTCACAAGTGCTCTTAAGGAGTTGCCGTGTGCAGCGATCACAACGCGCTTGCCTGCCTGCATATCCTTTTTGATCACATCGTTGAAGTAAGGGATCACGCGCTCGATCGTGGTCTCCAGACTCTCGTTTGCGGGAAGCAGAGCCTTGTCCACGTCACGGAACATTTCCTGCTTTGTTGCGCTTCTCTCATCGTTCTCGTCAAGTGCGGGCGGCTTTACGTCAAAGGAACGTCTCCAGATCTTCACCTGATCCTCACCGTATTTCTCAGCGGTCTCGGATTTGTTCAGGCCCTGCAGTGCGCCGTAATGACGCTCGTTCAGCTTCCAGGACTTGATGACGGGAAGCCATGCTCTGTCCATCTCGTCCAGCGCGATGTTGAGTGTATGGATCGCGCGCTTTAAATAGGAAGTATAGCATACGTCAAAATCATAACCTTCCTCTTTCAGGATCCTGCCGGCGTTTTTGGCTTCCTCGCGGCCCTTGTCGCTCAGTTCCACATCCGTCCAGCCGGTAAAAAGATTCAGCTTGTTCCATTCGCTCTCGCCATGTCTGATCAGTACCAGTTTCATCATAGTTTTATTCTCCGTTTCTGAAAATTTATGATTGGTTCATCGCGGCATATTATATCATAATCACAAAGATTTGAAAACACAGAAAGAACATGGGATCCGGAATGCATACTGCGCGCGTGGGAAATGCGGACAGGACTCGGGGCGGTTTACATAAAATAGAGTTAACATAATTCTTGAATGACCTGCAGGTATGTGCTATAATACCGATACGCGCAAAGTGCGCGACTTCATTCTTTTGGAGTGTGTGTATGACAAAGGTACAAAAGATCATGGTGATCCTGGCCAGTGCGATGATCGTGTTCTCGGGCGTTATGCTCTTCAGGACCCTGCATTCCTACAAACTGGCCGATAATGAATACAAGTCGCTGGAAGACAGGTTCGTAAGTACCGTTGATACGGCGGCGGAGGATCAGGCGGCGGAATATATGCCGGAAGATGCCGGTGAAAGCGAAGAGGACGATACCTACCGGTTCCGACGCAATTACAAGCGCAGTGATTTTCCGAGCATCGACATAGATATCAAGGGGCTCAAGGAAGTGAATCCGGAGGTGATTGGCTGGCTGTATGTCGGCGCGGCGGGGATCAGTTATCCGATCACGCAGAGACCGTCGGATGAGCAGAACGAGTATTATCTGCACCACACCCTGGAAGGAGAGGAGAACAGTTCCGGCTGTATCTTCATGGACTGGTCCGTGAACCCGCAGCTGACGGACTGGAATACCTTTATCTACGGACACAATATGAAGAACGGATCGATGTTCGGTTCCTTAAGGAAGTTTGTCAACAATCCCAAGATCTACGATAAGGATCCTTACATTTATATATACAGGGAAGAGGGGATCTACCGGTACAAGATCTATTCCTTCTATTTAGATACGCCGGAATCCAAGATGTACTGGACCTGTAAGACATGGCGGGAATACCGCGCCTATATCCGGTCTGCGCTGGAGCTGGCTGTTTATGACTGCAAGACCGAGACGAGCCCGGAAGAAAACACGGTCACGCTTGTTACCTGTTCCGGATCCGGGGCCGGAAAAAAGCGTTTTTTCGTGCATGGAATCAGCCAGGACTGCTATCTGTATCCGCCGAAACGCTGAAAACGCCGGAAAATGCGGCAAAACCTGTCGCGAAACATCAATAGGGATATGCAATCACAATTCGATAAAAATGTGACATTTTTCTTGACACAGGGCACGAATTGTGATATTTTTAACATATCTTCAATATCATCTCGAAAGACTTGTGGGAAAAGGTTATATCGGGAGTCGTAATCCAAAAAATTACTGTTTCGTGGATTGTATCTGAAAAAATACAATTATTTTTTAAAAAAACTGCTCCTTTTTGAGCCACCGTCAAGTCTTAAACTATTGAGGAAGTATATTTAATAAGGGTTCACTATTAACAAGCTCATACAGAATAGGAGAGAATGTATGAAAAAGTGGTTGAGAGCCTCGGTCGCATTGTTGGCTTTGGTCGCGATGCTGGCCGAAAACACATTCAGCGTTTACGCTGCAATGGACGGGTATACCTCCCCCGAAGAAACTGTTTCCGAGGCGGAACAGGAGCCGGAGGTGATCTTAGAGGAAACAAGCGTTTCCGAGGAAATCGCGCAGGAGACTGAAGATACCGTCGCAGACGATACGGATGCTCCGGAGGAAGCGGCGGAAGAAGAGAATACGGATGTTCTGACAGACACGGGCGAAGAGGACGCCGGTGCTGTTTCTGCGTCTGTAGAGTCTCTCAAGGACTGCTTAAGAGCGGAAGGTGTGGATGATTTCACATTCTACATCAACACGGACGACATGAACGCGAGCGATCATTTCAAGCTTGCATACACAGAGGGCGCCGCTCCGTTTATGGATGATGTTCTTTTCGGAACCCTGACCAAAGAGAACTGCGGCATCTACAATGTGAGCGGCCTGCAGAATGAGACTTTTGAGATCTGGGTTGGTACGATCTCGGAAGGCATGGAGGTCGAGTACTCGACCAGAGATGACGATTACGTACAGATCACGCTGAAGTCCCGTCCGGAAGCGGAAGTGGAGAAGAAACTGGAAGCTGATGAGAGCGGCGTGTTCGGTGAAGGTTACTCCGAACTGCATATCAGCGTCAACACGGCAGATCTTCCGGATGATACATACTATGCACTGCACATCGATACGGATGCCGCAGTAAAATATGATGGCGAAACGCTTCAGGACAATGTCATCACAACCCTTTCCAACCGCGTAGAAGACATTTATCTCTCCAATTTAGATAAAAAAGGATTTGAATTATATGTGACCGGCGAGAGCACAGACGAAGTCGGCGCAGAATACTATGTGGAATCCGTTGAGAACGGTGTTCTCCGCATGAGCATGAACATGAACGGCTCGGATGCCAGAAAGAACAGGATCGTTTCCCTGAAGGCAACGGCTGTCGATGAAGAAGGCGAGAAGATCGCAGACGAGTACACGGATATGGAACTTCCCGAATTCACCGGGGATGTTCTGACGCTGGATGATCCCGAGAATCCGCCATATGAAGTGACTGTTGCCAACGAATCCGGCAAGAGCGCGGTATTTGAATACGTACGCGCCGAAGTGAACGGCAAAGAGATCACGGCGATCCGTAAGACGGAAGCGACCGATGAGGAGACGGGAGAGACCGGTTCCGGTTATGCTTATACCACAAACGGCAAGCATTGGGTGAACTTCGCTGAAGATGCCACGATCAATGTTGTTTATCGCGGCAGCAGCAAGGCCGTTTACACATATGAGGATGACAAGGTGAAGATCCGTGTTGCATTAGAGGACGCGAGCGATCTTCCGGACAACGCTGTATTGCATGCAGATGAGATTACACCGGAGAGTGATCCGGAGCATTTCCAGGAAGTCGGCGATCAGATCAGCGCCGAGATCCCTGAGGAAAAATCACTGCAGGAATACTGCATATATGATGTTTACTTTACGGTTGACGACGAAGAAGTGGAGCCGGCCAATGCGGTATCCGTTTCCATCGTTTACAAGGAAGAGATCTTAAGCGCGGAAGAGAAAGCAGACGACGAAGAGATCATGGCTTTCCATCTTGCGGAAGACGAGAACGGCGAAGTGACCAACGTTGAGGATATCTCCGCCGGTGCCGTAACGGATGCGGAAGGTAATGTGGAGCGCCTTGATTTTGAAACGGAATCCTTCTCCGAGATCGTTGCTGCAACAGTCGGCGGGTCCGATACCTTTATCAGCAACGGCGGTTCCTATACACTTTACTATGTTCTGAACAACCTGAACTATTTCCTGCGCAATGATGCCAGGACAAACCATACGGTAGGTTCTGTTGTTGTCGGTGGAAATGCCACCATTAATACAATGGGTAACGCCAACAAGGCGCAGTCCCAGAAGATCCCGAGTTACATCAAGGGACTGGCTAAGACAGGCAATATCGTTACAGACCAGTATATCTATCTCGGTACGGTCAACAAGAACAATTCGCAGACACAGGTTTACGGTACGAAGGGCATCAAGTACACGGACAACTATGTGGATTTTGATGCCGCATTTGCAGCGTTTGAGGCTGAAATGAACGGGATCAGCTGCGATATCCGTATTACAGACTCTGAGATTTCAAATCGCCGGCCTTCCAGTTCTCATGTAAAGATTGAGAACAATTACTGGAGACAGAATACGGTTAAACTGGATGCCGGACATTCTTATGTGTTCGATTCCTTTAACGGTGTCGGCATCATTGATATCCAGGGCAGCGCAACATCCTCTGCAGATACTGTCATCAAGGTTAACTCGTCTGCAGCGATCGGCGATTTCCCGATCACCTGGATCAATGGTAGTTATGCAAGTTCGAATGAGAACGGGATCGGGTGCAGCCTGACCTTCCTTTTCCCTTCGAGTACAAGCCTGAAATTCGGCTCCAACACGTTCATCGGTCATATCGTAGCGCCGAAAGCGGATGTGGAGATCGCAGGTGGTAACTACAACGGATGTATCATTGCCAAGTCTCTCAAGACAGACGCCGAGGGTCATATGTGGCCGTACAACGGCTCGATCTTCACACCGTCCCAGACCGGTTTCGAAGCAATCAAGACAGTTGAAGGAAAGACCCCGAATGCTGACGAGAAGTTCACATTCATTCTGGAAGAGTGGAAGAACAATCAGTGGGTACAGAGAGGCAACGCCGTAGAGAACAACGGTTCCAAGGTTGCATTCCCGAAGATCAGCTACGGCGAAAACGATGCGGGCGACCACTATTACCGTATCACTGAGGAACAGAAAGCATATACGGGCTATACGATCGATACGACGCAGTACATCGTAAAGGTTAAAGTCGAGAATCATACAAGCGGCAATGTCACGACGCAGACCGCTACAGAGACATATTACAAGTGCGGCGCTGTCACTGAGGTAAAGAATTCCAATAAAGTCACCTCAATGACATTTGACAATAAGACAACCAGCAAGACACCCTATGACTTCATTGTCAAGAAATATTTTGACAAGGCTGGCGAGGACTGGCCGGACGGCGCTACATTTAAATTTAAGATGGTGCAGTTTGACGGCGGCCCGGCCAATGAGGGATCCAATATCAAGACAGGCCCCCTGCCTGAACTGACTTATGTCAAGAACGGCAACTACTGCCAGCTTGAACTGACCAAAGATAATCGGGAAGGCACCTTCGGAACCATTTATTTCGAAGCGTATCCGTATGAGAATGAGAATACAAGCTGTCATTATACGGCTGACTGGGGTACAAGGGAGATCTGGTGCCGCACGATCATGTACAAGATCACCGAGGAAGTGGAGAACCCGATCCCGGGCATGACCTATGATACGCAGCCCATTTATCTGAAACTCTTCGTTAACACGATTTTGGATAAACTCACCAATACATATTCGGTTGTGATCGAGGACCATGTATCCCGGACGAATGAACCGGGTTCCTGTCATCCTCATAATTATGGACCTTTTGAGTTTACGAACAAATATACACCCGGATCCCTGAAGATCAAAAAGGTTGCACTTGACAGCAACAATCAGACTGCAGACAGCGACAAGGATTTCTATGTTGCCGTATACAGTGTTGCCTCCGGGAAGAGGACATACTACGGCATAGACGGCACGGAGTACGAGTATCCTACCGTGCATGTCGAGAAGATCAAAGGTAACAGCGAGATCGTATACAAGCCACTGCCGGTCGGCCGCCAGTACTATGTATATGAGACGGATGCCAACGGCAACGCGATCACTTCCAGTACGGAATATGAAGTGACCTACAACGGACTGGCTAATGATAACAGCGTACAGATCACAAAGAACTGCCTCAACAAGGAAGTTACGGTTACCAACAAGAAGATTCCGAAAGGCATCCTGAAACTGAACAAGAAGGGCGGCCTTGCGAGCGAATCTCCGATCGATCTGAGCGGCGTTACCTTCTATCTGTATAAGAGCAACCACGATCCGGTATATGTTTCCGGCAGCGACGGCAAGTATACGTTTGCCGACAGAGCAACGGGCGCGCTTCCGCTCGTGACGAACAAAGATGGAAATCTCTCTGTAGAGGAGCTGCCTCTTGGGAAATACTATATTCAGGAGATTTCCCTTCCCGCAACGTATGCGAACGGTTTTGTAAAATACGGTGATCCGATCAGCTTCGAGGTGAAGAAGTATCAGACTGTCCTCACATCGGGAGAGTCCGACTATGTCAAGAAGCAGGAGAACGGTGTTGAACTGAAACTGACCGTTTACAATAAGCGTGTTCCGGCTGCGATCCTGATCGAGAAGTACATTGTTTCGAACCAAAAAAGCGGCTCCGCGAACAATCAGGACGTGGAAGGCTATGTATTCTATCTCTATGATGACAGCGATAACGGCAAACTGATCGATACTGTCACAACCGGCAAAGACGGCAAGGCAAGTTTTGCCGGCAAGCTGGTATTCGGCCATACATACAGGGTTGAGGAAGATGCTGCAGTTGCAGCTTCCAAGGGTACGATCCTTAACTCGATCGCGCCCAAGACCTTTACGATTGACAACAGGTGGTATGAGAACGCGGAAACGCAGCTGATCGGCAAGGCTACCTATATCGTTAAGAAAGCGATCGTCAATAATAAAGAAGTAAAGGGTAAGATCCGCCTGATCAAGACGAACGCCGAAGGCGCAACGATCACGGAAGGCAAGGCGAAGTTTGTATTAAGCAAGTCCAATGTCTTTGAGAATGAGAACGATCGTGTGACCATCAGCGGCAGCAACGGCGTTTACAAGCAGGATCTGACAAAGACTGACACCTATATGGAGACGGTGAACGGCGAATTAACGGTCGAGGAACTGACTCCCGGAACCTATTACTTCTTCGAAATTGCATCACCTGATACGAATAAGTACACCTTTACACGCGGACAGGCTTACGGCTTTACGATCGATGCGCTAAAAGCAACGGCCGACAAGGCGGTGATCGAACTGATCTCCGATGAGGATGCTGTAAAGGTACAGAACGGTTCGTTCAATGCTGTCATGTCCTTCAGCAAGGTGGATGCATACAATGTTGCCAGGAAACTGAGTGATCAGACGCAGTTTACTTTATATGCCACAAACACACTCGGTGGTGCGATCACCGGTGATGCTATTGTGACGGTTGCGGCAACGAATGGTACTGTAAAGGTTCCGTTTGCCAAGGCAGGCACCTATGTTCTGGTTGAGACCAAGACAGAAACAGGTTATATGTCCCAGTACGATGGCGACTCCCTGAAGATCTATCTGGAAGTAAAGCCCGATCAGGACAAGAAGACGAACCTGACACTGAAAGATGTCGGTGCGTTTGCAACGCAGAACGGCCGTACGCTGACGAAGGAAGAACTGGTGGATACGGCAGCCAATCATGTCAAGAACGAACCTGTTCCGGGCAAAGTTACTTTACAGAAGCGTTTCGTTGGCAAGGACGGCAAGGAGATCACAGCTTCCTCAGCTTCCTCCTACCTGCTTGGCGAAGCGAACTTCACACTTTATACGAATTCACCTGAATTCAAGAAGAGAGACAAGCGTTATGAGAATCAAATCAATGATCTGACAAAATACGTTGAATACGGCAAGTATTCCACAGTGAACCGTACACTTACCGTGAACGATCTTCCGTGGGGCGATTACTACTTTAAGGAGACCGGAACGGTTCAGCAGGACAACAAGACCGTATTTATCTTTGATAAGGATGAAGAGTATCACTTTACGATCGGTGAGAATTCCGACAAGCAGCTGCAGCTTGATGTCAACAAATTCGTGACAAAGGGCGGCAAAGTTGTTGAACTGATCGACAATACGATCGTGACCGGTTCGGCTAAGATCGTGAAACGTGATGCGGATACGGACAAGGGTATTGCAAATGTCAGATTTGAACTCTATCGCGTCCAGGTAAGTGCAGACGGCAAGACATACTCCGTTCTGGAGCAGATTCCGCTGAATCCGGATAAGACGGCAGCAGACGGATCCCTTGCTGTTACGGATCTTGAATTCGGTAAGTACTACTTTATCGAGAGTGCAAACCAGGATGTAGTCGGTTATGATTTCGATACGACGACCAAGTACTTCTTCGATATCAATGAAAATAACAAAGAAGTAACGAATCTGTCCTACATCGTGAACGGTGAACAGAAGACCAGTTCCGACGGCGTGATCAAGAACAATCCGCAGAAGGGAACCGTTTCTCTTGATAAGTGGGCGATCGTTAAGGATACCACGGATGATCCCGAGTATCTGAGCAAACTGGCCGGTGCGAAATTCGAACTGTATTCGAACAACACCACCACATTCGGACAGAGCATTCTTGCACTGTTCAATGATGAAACCAAACATTATCTGTACAAAGCAGACGGAAACGGCACATATGTGACGGATGCAAGCGGTACGATCACCGTGACCGGACTGCCTTGGGGTACATATTACTTCGTAGAGACAGAGGCACCGCAGGGCTACTCGATGCCTGAGGATGTCAATGAGAGAACATACTACTTTACGATCGACGGTGCGCATCTGAATGTCCACATCGGAAGACCGGAAGGTAATGTGGTCAATAATGAATTAAGCAACAAGGTACCGGTCAACGAGAGACTGAACGGTGCCCTGAAGCTGACCAAGAAGAATGACGAGACCGGCAAGGGCATCAGCGGCGTTCCGTTCAGATTATTCAAGGACGGTGCCGATTATACGGCACAGCTGAGTGCAACACTGAACCGGACCAATAAGCAGGAGTACACATTCAGGGAAGACGGCCACACGGAAGAACTGCTGATTACGGATGCTAACGGTGTGATCACAGTGGAAGAACTGCCTTGGGGAACCTATTACTTCAAGGAAGCAGAGATCCCTGAAGGCTTTACTGCCATCAAGACAGACTCCGATCAGATGGTGATCAATGCCTCCAACGCAAGAGCAGAGGCTGCTTATGATGCGACCAATTCGACGGAAATGTTCAATACACCGATCAAGGGCGATCTGCTTCTCAAGAAAGTTGACGAGGCAGGCAATGCACTGAAGGGTGCAACCTTTGATCTGGTTCGCGTGGATTCCGACGGCTATCGTAAGGTAACCGTAACAGGCGCTGCAGGCGCATACACATATGCAGGACTTGAGGACGGCGACTACAGAGGTCCTTCCATCGGCAAGCAGATCGGTGATTTCCTCAAGAGTATCTTCTCGAAGAGAACAGGTGATCTGTCAACAAATGACAGTGCTGTTCTGACAGTGGACAAGTTACCGTACGGCCACTATGAGATCTACGAGATCACGCCTCCCGACGGCTACGAGCCTAAGAAGGACGATCCCGTGATCATCCGTGCATTTGATATTGATGGAACAAAGGAAGACGGTCATGACGCAACGGTTACGTTTGTGAACACGAAGATTTACGCAGGCGTACAGTTTGTTAAGACGGTTGAAGGCAAAGAACTCACCGGTGCAAGTTTCGTACTTCAGAAGAAGAACGGCACGGAGTATGAGAACTACAATGTTGCCAAGGCAGCAAAGGATAAATACTACAAGGTGGATGATCCGGCCAATACCGTGATCGGTACGTTCAACAGTGTGGTTACATTCAGCGGACTGCCCGTTGGTGAGTACAGAATCTTCGAAGTATCCGATTACGAGTTCGCACCGGATGCGATCAACCAGTATCCTTACCTCGATGTGAACGGCAAGGAGATCTGGGCACAGCCGGATGAAAACACGAAGTTCTATATGTTCTCCATCACGGCAGACGACAGTGGCGTCAACAATGTCGGTCTGGATAACGCAGACGGTTCGTTCCAGAACTACTATGCTGAGATCGTTAAGAACACACCGAAGCCGGGCAGAGCAAAACTGATGAAGATGGAAGGCACGACCGCCATCAGCGGTGCGAAGTTTGCCCTCTATCACGGCGAGGAAAACAACGGCAAATACAGCCTCGGCGATCCCGATAAGGATACCAGGATCACTGAGATCGTCTCCGTGAACGGTGAAGTTTACACACCGGCGCTAAACTGGGGCAGCTACTACCTGGTTGAGACCGAGACATCGGATCGGACCTATTTCCTGGAGAAGGAACTGAAAGACAGAGCACAGTATCACTTTACGATCGGCCCCGATGCGGAAGGCAAGTTCAACAAGCTTGTTACGGAATTCACCGTACTGCAGAAGGGAAAAGATACGATCACGGGCGTAAAGACCGCTGATAATAAGAAGATCAAAGGTCAGGCGGAATTCACCAAGCTGGATGCCGATACGCTTAAGATGATCATGTCTGAGCAGATCACATTCGATCTTTACTATAAGGCAACAGAGAATGCCGAGTACCAGCCTGTACTGAAGTACTCCGGCGAGAACGCGCTCAATGCCGCAAACGGATGGATCAGAACAGACAAAGACCTGAAGGCAGGTTACTACTACTTCGTTGAGATCACGACTGCGGACGGTTATGAGCCGCTGCCGGAGAAACTCGAAGACAGAACAAAATACAAATTTGAGATCAAGCAGGCTGCGGATGCCAAGACGGAAGAAGACTTTGAGATCGTCTGGGACGGCACGATGGCGCACACGGATGACGGCAAGCCGTATGTTTCCAATACACCGCTTCCGGGCAGCGTTAAACTGTTCAAGTACTATGTTCTGGATACGGCCGAGAAGCCGCTTGCAAGTGCAAGCTTTGTCCTGACAGGCAAGACCGAGAAGGGTGAGACCAAGACCTGGACGCAGAGCAGCGGAATGGATGGTGTTGTTGCATTCACCAACATCCCGTGGGGTACTTATTCTGTCAAGGAAGTGAAGACTCCTGCAGGCTATAAACTGCCTGATGGTGTTCAGCTTCCGGAGAATATCGTGATCAATGCGGATAAGCTTGATTACACATATGAGAGCGAAAGCGATGAAACGCTGAAGATCCTCAATGAGCGCAAGAAGGGCAAACTGGACTTAAAGAAGGTTGACGATAAAGGCAACCCGGTTCCCGGTGTAGGCTTCGAACTTCAGAAGAAGGTCGGAGACACCTGGACACAGGTATACAATCCCGAGAATCCGGAAACAGGCTATTATGTGACCGGCGAAGGCGGACTCCTTTCCATCTTTAACCTGCGGACCAAGAAGGGCGCGATTGAGATCAAGGATCTGGAGTGGGGTCAGTATCGTCTGATCGAGAGAGAAGTTCCGGAAGGCATCATGCTGAAGGACGGCTTCATCCCGGATGAGAACGGTGTATATGTCGGCGCAGAGAATATGTCGGATGAATCTCATCTGGAATATGATCTGGGTGAGATCGAGAATAAGAATGTACACGGAAACATCGGTGTCAGAAAGGTCGATGATAAAGCAAAGGGCTTAAGCGGTGCTGAGTTTGTCCTGTTCCAGGCAGAAGGCACGAACAAGCAGGCCAGAGAAGTTTATGTGAAGCAGACATCTGCCGGTGTTTATGCTTATGTTTCCATGGATGAAACAAAGGCCAAAGAAACCGAAGGCTATACCAAGACGCTGGTATCGCCCGGTGAGGAAGGTAATATCGGCAGAATCAAGGTGACAGGGCTTCCTTGCGGCACCTACTATATGCAGGAGACCAAAGAACCCGATCCGGTTACCGTAGACGGCCAGACCATTATGTATACGAAGCAGACGGATCTGATCGGTCCGTACGTGATAGATACGGATCAGACTGCAGAGGATACCGAGAAGTCCGTTGACTGGATCAATACGCCCGGCGACTTCCAGGCAGACGTCATCTTCTATAAGACGGATGATGCAAGAACAGGCCTGAACGGTGTTGTATACAGGATCACCAACAAGGACAACGGAATGACATGGGATGTAGAGTCCCAGGCAGTCGGCACCATGAACGGTGTGGTACGGGCAAAATTCCTGGCGACAGGTACATACACGATCCAGGAGTTCTCCACGCCGGATGATGCATACCAGCTGGATCCGAATGTTTACCAGATCGAGATCAAAACGGCCGATAACGGACGCCTGATCAATCTGTCCGATCTGATCACGGTTCCGGCCGACTCGACCTTTATCGCAAAAGATAACACTTTCGTGAACCAGCCGACAAAGGGCAGCGTGAAGCTGATCAAGCTGGAAACCGAATCTTCGGGCGAGGATGCGCACGAGATCGGAAGAATGAACGGTGTCACGTTTAAACTTTACAAGGTTGAGAAGAGCGGCAGAGTGCCGGTGGTAAGAAACGGCTCCAACGAGTTTGTGACTGCAACGATCAATGATGAGAGCGGTGTGATCACCGTATCCGATCTGGATTGGGGCACATATGTATTCGTGGAAGAAGTACCGAAAGACCACGAGAGCGAGAGTACTCCCGCAGAATATACATTTACGATCAACCGCGATACCTTTAAGGGCGCAGAAAAGATCGAAGTTGTAACAGCAAGGAACAGACGTATTCCGGGATCGCTGACCGTACAGAAATTCTTCGAGAATCCGGAACCGGGCTTTAACGGAGAAGGCGTCATCTTTACGCTGGATCTTGTAAAAGGCACATCCGATATCACGGACGAATACAGTGTAAGGGCTGAAACCAAGAAAGATCCGAAGGGCAACT
>JAGCXZ010000281.1 GCA_017961065.1 Lachnospiraceae bacterium | reverse complement strand
TTTGCCAGAATTCTTATATATGTAATTTTGATCAGCGGAGTGATCGTCGCGATCTTCCCGTTCATCTGGATGATCCTTACCTCCGTGAAAACAAATGCCGAGGCACTTGCCATGCCGCCAAAGATCCTGCCCAAGCAGATCCGTCTGGAAGGCTACCGGAACGTTCTGACCAAACTGCCGTTTCTCAAGATCTATCTCAACACGATCATTTCGGCGCTGGTAACGGTGGCTGCGCAGCTTACCTTCTGCGCCATGGCCGGCTATGCATATGCCCGGATTAATTTCCCGTTCAAAAACGTCCTGTTCACGGCAACACTGGCCGTGCTGATGGTCCCCGGAACATTTTTCATCCTCCCTCAGTACCGGATCATCAACGGACTCGGCCTGCTGAACACGATCCCGGCGCTGTTTCTGCCGAATCTGTTCTCTGCCATGGGGACGTTTCTGTTGAGGCAGTTCTTCTTAAGCCTCCCGCAGGAGCTGGAAGATGCCGCTTACATTGACGGTTGCAACCGCGGGACCGCATTCTTTAAGATCATGCTCCCGCTGGTAAAACCGGGACTGGTATCCTTAGGGATCCTGACATTCCGGTTTGCATGGAACGACCTCATGTGGCCGATGGTTGTCAATACCTCAACCGAAAAGATGACGCTGTCGGCAGCACTCTCCTACATGCAGGGCCAGTACATTACCGATTTCCCCGGCATTATGGCCGGCGCACTGATGGCAGTCATCCCGATGATCGTGCTCTTTGCGATCTTCCAGAAGCAGTTCATCGAAGGGGTCGCCCATACGGGTATCAAAGCGTAAGCGCTCATCCTTTCTGCCGGGTTTCATGAAACCTGACACATCAAAAAGGGTGCCGGAATGTCCGGCACCCTTTGATTTTCTCTGCTTTTCAGATCATGTTTTCCTTCTGGTGATTGACGAGGGTTTCCATCGCGCTCTGTACCTCATCGATCGTCTGCGCGATGATCGAGGTGGAGGCGGAAATCTCCTCCGTTGAGGCAGCCAGATTCTGCGCTCTGGAATTCACGTCCGAAACGATCTTCTGCAGCTTGTCGGTCTCCTGGGAGATCATTTCAACAGCACTGCGGATACTCTGGTTGGCATCGCCGCTCTTCTGGGCCGTATCCTTGGAATTGCCGGCCAGGGTGTTGATCTCACTGGCAACAACCGCAAATCCTCTTCCGGCTTCTCCCGCTCTTGCCGCTTCGATCGAGGCGTTGAGCGCCAGAAGATTGGTCTGTTCCGCAATATCGACAACGCGTTCGTTATTGCCTTCGAGTTCGTTTAAGTCTCCCTGGATCTTTAAGACCGACTCGGCGAGATGGTCACTGAATTCCTCCACTTCCGCGATCTCAGACGAAATCCCCATGCTCTCGTTTGCGTTACTGTTATTGCCTGCAACCACACCGTTGATCGAATCCAGGAGGGTGATGCACTTTTTGTTGATGTTTTCAACCGTGGCCATAATGTCGTCGCGCTGTGCGGTCAGCGCTACACGCTCGCGTTCCACAAGTTCCTGCGCCTCTGTCTTTTCCAGTTCCACCAGATCCTTGAGATAGTGAACGCAGTTTTCTTTGTGGTTAAATCCGTTATAGATGGCCGTGGCCATGTCGCGGCAGGATTCGTATCCGCAGCAGGAGCAGTTGATCCTGCGGGATTCTACATCCAGCTTGTGCATGTCACGAAAGATCCTGTCCAGTTCGGGTTCGGCGGGTGTTTTGATCCTGGCCTGCGCGGAACGGTTCGTATATTTTCTCAGGTAATCGCTCAGTCTCAGATTGGCAAACTGTTTGTTCAGTTCTTCCAGGCGTTTCTTGGGCGGAAGCGCTCTTGACCACGGGCTCTTTTTGGTATTCTTCTTCACGCTCTCCTGAATATCCAGCAGGCTGTAGAGCGCATCATCCGTTTCTTCCTTTTCCGGGTTCGTTCCCGTTCCGCAGATACAGCCGTTCTCGCAGTTGAGGGCATCGATGAAGAGGAACGGCGTCTGGCTCTTGGCGATCCTGTCCTTGTTCCGCTCCAGGAAATGGTACATGCGTTTCTCGCCTTCCATCTGGCGGATCAGTACGTCCTCACCCAGAAGCCAGAAGACGTTTTCCTTGAGGCCGCCCGGCATCGGATAAACGGACCCGAGGCCATATTCGATCTCATCCGTACAGGGTGTGCCGTCTATGTGATTTTCCCTGACATATTTCATCAGGTGTTCAAATGTCACGTTATACTGTACCAGACCCGCGTTATTGGGGTCGTCGATCTCCATTTTCTTGGCGATGCAGGGGCTGATAAAGGCAAGCTTGTCGGTGATCTTTAATTCTTTCCTTGCATAGATCGCCGTACACATCATCGGGCTCTGCACCGGGAACAGCTTCGGGAGGAGTTCCGGGAGATGGCGTTCGATATAGCCGACAACAGCCGGACACGGCTGTGAGATCCCGCCCAGATAATTGTTCTGCTGAATGTAATTGATATAACCCCATGTGGTGATATCGGCGCCGAAGGAAACGCTGATGAATCTTCTGACTCCCGCTTTCTTAAGGCCGCCGAGCACCCTTTCGTACTCTTTGGGATAGTTCGCTTTGAATGCAGGCGCGATCAGTACGGAGATCGCATCACCCTTCTTTAAGTCCGCGAAGAATCGTTCCGTATCATCACGGAATTCCCTTGCGCCGTGTTCGCATGCATCCATGCAGGCACCGCAGGCTATGCATCGCGTTCCGTCCACCTGAATCTGAGAAACACCGTTCTCATCCGGATCCGTTGAAACATTCGCGCCCATGCAGCTGCAGTCATGGATACACTTGTTGCAGCCGACGCACAGATCATTCGTAAAAACGAGTCCTTTGTTGAGTTCTGGCATCAGATCACCTCCCATGTGATAAAATTTAGATAAATTTTATCACATTTTACCCTTATTTTTCAACAAAGTTGTAAAGATTTGTCACATTTGTGGTCTTCTGACTGTCAACGGCACCAAAAAGGCAGCCACGGTCTGTGGCTGCCTCTGCCTGTTTCACATATGCGGGTCACCGTTCCCGCAGCCGGATTAGCTCACTCATCATCCAGGCCGTCATCATATTTGCAGATCACGATCCGGTCTCTGTTCGGATCCTCCTCAAAAGCCAGCGCGCAGGCAAGTGCAGCAAACGCCCCGTGCGGTCTGTCCCCGCCTCCGTCCACGGTAATGATCGAGGTCGGACGGGAGCTGTTGAAGCGGACAAACGTGAAGTCGGAATCGACTTCAAACGCTATCGACTGAAGGTCGGAATACCATACGGCCTGCGGTTTTTTCTCGCAGAATATGATCTTTTTGTCGGTTACGAGGAACCCCTTCTTCCCGCTTGAGAAGATCCCGCTGTTGGCATAGAAGAGCACTTTTTCATCCGGCTCGAGCGAATCCTTGGCCGCACGTTTGATGAAGGCCTTCATCTTCTCTTCGTTGTGATGCTCATAGCAGATCCCGGCCACGTCGCTCATCTCTCTTTTGATATACTTGATGATCGCTTCGGATGTGCCGAGCTCGTTGATGCAGTAGGCAAAGGTCCCGAGGATCGTCTTTGCTTCCGATCCTTTTAAGAGTGCTTTATACGCTACGCGAAAATCAAACCATTCGGTCTTTGTGAACCCGTCGCCGGCATAATTCGCGCCGCCGGGTGCCGGTTTTACGAAAGAACCCGAATCAAACTCGGAATCACAGGACGAACAGCGCAGGATACTCTCGTCTTCCGTCTCCTCCAGCTGTCCTCCGCAATTCGGACACTTGTTGATCTCTGAAACTGCCATCTGTGTACCCTCCCGTGATTTTAATCTACCCTATTATAGCACAGAATCAGGCAAAGCATGCGGGAATCTCTTTGACCCCTCTTGCCAGGCACAGCGTCGCAGAAGGCCCCCTGTAGGAAAGTGCGTTTCCGGCAAAATCAGTCACCGAACACCCTGCTTCCATTGCGATGAGAGCGGCTGCCGCATAGTCCCAGAGCTGCAGTTTCATCTCAAAATAGAGGCTGCATCTGCCGATCGCGCAGCAGCAGAGATCCCAGGCGGAAGTCCCGGATCTTCTTAAGTCCACGCACATCGGCAGCAGACTCTTTGCGATCTCAAAGGTCTTATCCCTGAATTCCGGCTGGTACGGTGCCGTTCCGAATACCGCAAGGCTCTCGGAAAGCGGCGCGTCACTTGACATGATCTTCTCGCCGT
>JAGCXZ010000280.1 GCA_017961065.1 Lachnospiraceae bacterium | reverse complement strand
ATTTGCGGGCTGCACCGGTTTTACCGGAAGCCTGATAATCCCCGACAGTGTGGATAAAATTGAGCGAGGCGCATTTTATGAATGCACCGGCTTTGATGGCGATCTGACGATCGGAGACAGTGTCAGAACGATTGACCGGCAAGCATTTGCTGGTTGCACCGGCTTTACCGGATGCCTGACGATCGGGAAAAATCTGCATTCGAGCATGCAGGATTGTTTTAAAAAATGCAACGGTTTCCGCAAAGTCGTTAACCATGGCGGGCACTGGAATATTTATTTTCCTTCCGTAGAGGGCTGGATCAATGCGGAAACGGGAGAAGTGATCACAGACGAATGGATCAGATACGGCACGGCGATCCGGGATAGTTTCTATGATGCTGTGGATGCGCCGTATTTTACGCATAAACCGGTAAATGCTCAGACATACACCGGAAAAGCGATCAAACCGGCGATCGAAGTCTATTTCGGAACCACACCTTTAGAGGAAAAGAAAGACTATACGATCACATACAGAAACAACACGAATGTCGGGACAGCCTCATTTATCGTCACGGGGAAAGGCAATTATACCGGAAGTGATTCGGATAGCTTTATGATCTTAAAAAAGGATCTGGCCGGGGCCGGTGTAGTTCTCACCGAACCTGCGGCAGCCAAATACACCAAAAAGGAACAGAACCCGATTCCGAAGATCACCTATAACGGGATGACATTAAAGAAAGGCAAGGACTTTGATCTTGCATATTTTTCTGATGCGTACTTCAGGGAAGGGTGCATTCCGAAGGAACCGGGAACGTACTATATCAGGATCACCGGAATCGGTAACTATGAAGGAGAATTAAAAACAACTTTTGTGATCGCTAATCCGAAAAGGAAACTGATGAGTTCCTTAAGGGCGGATAAGATCAAGGTTCAGGATTACGCAAACGGAACCCCCATTACTCTGGATGAGACAAAACTTGTTATTCGCGACGGCGGGAAAACGTTGAAAAAGGGAGAAGATTATCTGGTGGATGATGATACCGATTATTCCGACAACGTATATCCGGGAACCGCAAAAGTAACGGTTCACGGGGTTGAGGAAAAGGGGTATATCGGCACCCTGACGCTGAGCTTTCAGATTAAGGGAACGCCGATCAGCCGGGCAAAGATCACAGCGCCCGCGGATGTTACATATGACGGGACTGCGCAGAGTCCGGAGCCGGTTGTCGACGGGCTTGAGAAAGACACGGACTACGAACTGATCTATGACAAGAACACAAATGCCGGCAAAGCCAAAGTGATCATCAAGGGAATAGGCGGCTATACGGGAAGCGTGAGCAAGACCTTTACGATCAAACCGGCTGCGCTCACAGACGAGATGATCTCACTGGATCAGGAGGACCCTTATGAGTATCCTTATTCGGGCTCCGGCGTTAAGCCTGTCGCGACTGTAACATTCAGCGGGACCACGCTCAAGGAGGGAAGAGACTATACCGTAAAGTATTCCAATAATACAACGGTAACGACGGATGCCACGACGAAACGGCCGACGGTTACGGTCACGGGGAAAGGCAACTTTGCCGGGAAGGCAGATAAGAAATTTAAGATCGTGCCGGCAAACCTCAATGAATGCCAGGTGACGGCAAATGCAGTCGTATATACGGAAAAGAAAGGAAACTGGAAGACCAGGAAGATCACGATCCTCGATGCGGACGGAAAAGCGCTGAAAGCCGGAAAGGATTATGATGATAAAACGATCCGCTACACACACGACGCAGAAGGTACTGACGAGATCGGGGCGGAAGAGATCCTGAATGCGAAAGATGTGGTCTATGTAACGGTACAGAGCAAGGGAACCCCTTATACCGGCTCTGTGACGGGAAGCTATACGATTGCAGCGCAGGATATCGGGAAGCTCACGGCATCGCTTGATCCCAAAGCCTATACCGGAAAAGTGATAAAGCTTAGCAGGGGAGATATCAAGTGGAAACTGGGCGGGAAAGCCGTCAATGATGTGACGTTTGATTTTGACGAAAGCAGTTATAAGAATAATATCAACAAAGGAAAAGCAACGGTCATTGTCAAAGGAAACGGCAACTACGGCGGAACCAAGACCATCACGTTTACGATCGGATCGAAAGGGATCCTGTGGTGGTGGCGGAATCTGTTTAACTGATACTTGTGAGCAACCCTCTCACGTACATTGCGTAAAATGGGTCAGGACATATTTTTACTCCAGCTGCGACTCGGCAATCCAGCCGGTCAGCCAGGTGTATCCATCTTCATTATCGGCGTCCGTATAGTATGTTACTTTCAGCCACTTTTTGCCGCTTTCTGACGTGGCGTTTTTTAAGTACATTTCCATCTCACCGCCGTTGGGGATCTGACATATGATCTCATATTCGGTACCCGGACCGGTACGCAGGTTGGCGTAACCATCCGAAGCTTCTACAAAAAGAAGGGTTTCGGGTTTCACTTCCCGCGCGCTTCTGTCGGAAAAAGCATCTGCTTTGAGAAGTTTAACCGGTTTTGTTTTCGGAACGAGGCTGTCATATTCTTTTTTTGAGATCATATCGAGCCATTCGCCGATCCAGACCGGGTAATCCCCTGTGCTTTCCAGTGATTGGTTGATCTCGTCCATGTCATTTTTTGTCAGGTCATAAGCACAGAATGTATAGTACTCTCCATTCGCTTCCTCAAATACCCGCAGATAATCCCCCAGATCCGGAAAGTATTGCTGCCAACAGGTCTCCGTATCTTCCGATGTGTCAGGCGAAGTCATTTTCAGCATGCCTTCCGGATACAGCGTGACTTCATAATCGGCATAGGTTGAAAACGCCTGGTGCAGTTTCCCCTTGTAATTGCCGTAGATTTCCTCGATGCGGTCCTGAACGGTAATGATCAGTTCTTCATAGCCGTCGGCGTTCACATCATACATCAGATAGCCGAGACCATCAGGTAAAGCGCCGTCATGCGTCTTAAGATAATCATCCAGAACATCCTCCGGAGAATCGTACTTCGGCCACCATTCATCAACATCATACGTGGCCTCTGCTTCACTTTCGGATGCATCCTGCAGAGGATCCTTGTCTTCACTTTGGCCGGAAAGGGCTGTATCATCGGCGTCTTTATCGTCATCACTCTTTTCTGCAGCAGAATCAGGATCGGCTTCGGGTTTCTTATCCGGTTCCGGTGCAGATGTCTTTGCCGCTTCTTTTTTGATTTCCTGATCTGATTTTCCCGAATCAGATGCACTCCCGCATCCGGTTGACAAGCACGCCATGGACACAAGCACAAGAAGGAGACAGGATATCAGAATTCTCTTTTTCATTTGTGAAGATCCCCCTGTTTGATTTCTGTTAGGCATTTCTATTGTATCACAGTAAGGAAATAGTACAACAGAAGTTGTTTTATCCGGAGTCTGTTCGGGTAGTGCTGTTTTATGCTGCGAAGAAGGGTTATAATAAAAGGGGACATGAGGATGGGAGATATTGAATGAAAGACAATTTTGAGAGATTTGACATGAAGGCACCTCCGGTCAGGACCAAGTGGTATCTGAGGCCGATCACATATCTGTTGAGTGCTCCGGATGTGAAAAAGCACAGATGTATCATCAGAAAGATCAACATGGATGGAATAAAGCCGCCATTTGTTCTTTTGTGCAACCATAACGCGTTTATGGACTTTAAGGTCGCGACCAAGGCGATCTTTCCGTGGAGGGCAAACTATGTGGTTGCGATCGACGGGTTTATCGGCAGGGAAAAGCTGCTTCGGAATGTCGGCTGTATCTGCAAGCGCAAATTCACGAATGATACTACATTGGTAAGACAGCTGCTACAGACCGTAAAAAACGGGGATGTTGCGATCATATATCCGGAGGCCAGGTATTCGCTTTGCGGAACGACCGCCGTGCTTCCGGAGTCACTGGGAAAACTGTGCAAACTTCTGAATGTACCTGTTGTGACGCTCATCTGCCACGGACACCATGTGAATTCACCGTTCTGGAACCTGCATGACAGGGGAGTCAAACCAACGGAAGCGGAATTAACGAAGCTGTTTGATGCGGATGAACTGAAGAGTACGTCTGTGGATGTGATCAATCAAAAGATCGGCGAGATATTCCGGTATGATGATTTTGCCTGGCAGAAAGAACGCGGCATGCGCATCACTTACGCCGGAAGAGCGGAAGGCCTTCATAAAGTCCTGTACCAGTGTCCCGCATGCAAGCAGGAATATAAGATGTCGTCCAAAGGGACAATCCTGAAATGCGATGCTTGTAAAAAAGAATGGAATATGACAGAACTTGGAGAACTGGAAGCCGTATCGGGACCTACGGAGTTTTCGCATATACCGGATTGGTATGAATGGGAACGTGAAAATGTCAGAAGAGAAGTGGAAAACGGAACCTATTCAAGCGGTGTTTTGCCGGTTCGCGTGGATTCGCTGCCAAATGCGAAGAAATACATTCCGCTCGGAACAGGCACAATGATCCATGATATGGACGGCTTCAGGGTCAGCATAAAGGACCGGGATGGCGATGCACATGAGATGGTTAAGAATGTTCCGTCCCTTTATTCATGCCATATCGAGTACGAATACCTTGGCAAGTACGGTGACTGCGTGGATCTGAACACCCTTAAGGACACCTGGTATGTATATCCGGACCCGGATCAATGTGAGTTTTCGGTTACAAAAATGGCACTTGCAACGGAAGAACTCTATTTTGCATACAGAAGATCCCAGGCAGCCGTGAAATAGCGCCCCGTCCCTGTGGGGCATGGTCCGAAATATGATATAATGGCGATATGAAAAGCGAAAATAAAATGAATCCTGCAGTCGGAAAACAACTGCTGGAATGCCTTGGCGGAAAAGAGAATATCACGTCGACGGAAGTGTGTATGACAAGACTCCGTGTAGGGGTAAAAGATACGGAGGCGGTTGATTTTGACGCGCTCGGAAAGATCGAGGGTGTCAAGGGCGTCGTGCGTTCGGATACGGTGCAGATCGTGTTCGGACCGGGTATCGTCAACAAAGCCGAGGAATTGTTTCTGGCGGCCATGCGGGAGAACGGAAAGAAGACCGGAGAAGGGACCGGGAAGGGAAACGCGGTCCACATGATCCTGAAAAAGGTTGCCAATGTCTTTGTTCCGCTGCTTCCCGGCATCATTGCTGCCGGTATGATCAACGGGATCACCAATGTGATCAACGTCACAGTCGGCGCGAGCGTGAACGGGATCTGGTGGTATGAGTGCATCCGGACAATGGGATGGGCGCTGTTTGCGTATCTGCCGATCTATGCCGGCTACAATACGGCAAAGGAATTCGGCGGCTCGCCGATCCTGGGCGGTCTGGCAGGCGCCATGTGCATTGCAAATACCGCGATGCCGCTCTTATCCGGGAACGGGGACAGCCAGATTCTCCTTCCCATGACGCATGCCGCATTCAATCCGGCAAACGGCGGCCTCGTCGCGGCCCTGATCGCGGGGGCGGCCTTTGCGTTTCTGGAAAAGAAGCTCCGTAGGATCATGCCCGGGATCATTGATACATTCATCACGCCCCTGGTTGTGCTGATCATCGGATCAGTGGCGCTTGTCGTTGGGATCCAGCCGCTGAGTTCGTTGCTCACAAAGGGCATTTATCTCGCGGTTGATTTTATCTACAAAGAAACCGGCGTCGTCGGCGGCTATGTGCTCTCCGCGGGATTTCTTCCGCTTGTTGCGACAGGCCTTCACCAGGCGCTGCTACCGATCCATGTTCTCTTAAACGATCCGTCCGGGCCGACGGGCGGGATCAATTATCTGCTGCCGATCCTGATGATGGCAGGCGGCGGGCAGATCGGATCCGGGATCGCGCTCTATCTCAAAACAAAGAACAAAAAACTTAAACGTCTGATCCGCGATTCCATTCCGGTCGGGATCCTGGGTGTTGGGGAACCGCTCATGTATGCGGTGACGCTGCCGCTTGGGAAGAGTTTTGTGATGGCTTGTCTTGGTGCGGGATTTGGCGGGATCGCTGCCATGCTCTTTCACATCGGAACGGTCGCGCAAGGTGTTTCGGGCCTTTTTGGACTTCTGATCGTGCAGACCGGACACGAGATCGCTTACATCGTTTCCCTGCTCATTGCCTATGCAGGGGGCTTTATTCTGACCTGGTTTTTCGGCGTGGACGAGAACCGGATCAACGCAGTGTATGGAGAATGATATCAGAGGGAACCCGTAACTACTTCTTCCAGGATACTCCTGATCTTTTCAAAATCATCCATGAACGGGGCGTGTTTTTCCCGTACCAGTTCAGCATCCCCGTCTTTTGCGGCAAGTTCCAGGTCCCTGGCTGAATCTCCAAGCGAGAGTGCGCCGATCGTCTTGGCGGTACTCTTTACCGAATGGATCCGTATCTCATAGTTCTCAAGATCGCCGCTTTCTGCAAAAATGTTCAGGGCGTCCTTAGTTTCATCCATGGATTCAAAGAACGACTTCAGGACTTCTCCGTACAGTTCCTCATCGCCGCAGTGTTTTAATCCTGTTTCGGTATCGATCAGATCCTGTGATGCAAGAGAAGAGATAAGATCGCCTTTTACGGTCTTTATCTCACCTTCAGCGCTTCTTTCCGTCTTTTCTTTCGGAAGATACTCTATCATCATTTCCTCAAGCCTGTCGGGATCGATCGGCTTGGAAAGATAGTCCCGGAAACCTTCGTTCAGGTAATTCGCTCTTGCCCCGGATATGGCATTTGCGGTAAGGCAGATGACAGGAGTGGTTTCATTGGGCGAACCGGCCATCGCCTTCAGCTCCCGGAGCGTCTCGATACCGTCTTTGCCGGGCATCATATGGTCCAGGAAGATAAGATCATACTTCCTGTTTTTGCAAAGCATAAGTCCTTCATCACCGGATGAAGCCGTATCAACATCTATCAAAGTCTGCTTGATGAGATTCTTAAATACCAGCAGATTTGTCGCATTATCATCGATCACAAGAACATTTGCGCCTTTTGCCGTAAACCTGCTCCTGTATTGCTCTTTCGCTTCAGCCGCTGCGTTATAGTAATTCTTATAATCGCCGATGGGATCCCATCTGACGACTTCCTGCCTGAGTGAGAAGGAGAATTCCGATCCCAGTCCGTAAGTACTCTCAACGTTAAGCGAAGAACCCATCATTTCAAGGAGCGACTGTGTAATGTTCATTCCAAGACCGGTTCCCTCTATGTTGCGGTTACGGATCACCTCAAGCCGCTCAAACTTGGAGAAGAGCTTGTCAAAGTCTTCTTCTTTGATCCCGATGCCCGTATCCTTAACGGAAACCTTCAGGATAACGCCGGCGGGATCCGCATCGCTCTTTTCGTACCCGATCGAAAAAACGATCCCGCCTTTTTCCGTATACTTGATGGCATTGGTAAGAATGTTCGTAATGATCTGCTTGATCCGGATCTCGTCACCGTGGAGCACCGAGGGGAGAGTTCTGTCAAAATCAAGCGTCAGCGTCAGTCCCTTTTCCCCGGCCCGTACGCTTACCATATTTACCAGGTCGTTTATCACCGAGGACAGCTCATAATCCGAAGGGATGATCTCAAGCTTTCCGGCTTCTATTTTGGAAAAATCAAGAATGTCGTTGATAATGCCAAGCAGTGTATGTCCCGATGATCTGATGTTTTCCGCATAGTTTAGGATCTCGCCGTCGTGGGACTCGCGAAGTATCATTTCGTTAAAGCCCAGTACGGCGGTAATGGGCGTTCTGATCTCATGCGACATATTGGAAAGGAAGGCGGACTTTGCTTTGTTGGCAGCTTCGGCCTGCTCTTTCTGATCCACCAGCGTCTGGGACATGGTCTGAAGACTGTTTGAAAGTCTGCCGATCTCATCATTGCGGACTTCATGCATTTTTTCGCTGTAGTCGCCCGCAGCATAGTGATCCGCGATATCCGTCATTTTGGAAAGCGGCTGTATGATGGATTTCAGCCAGATGTTGCCCATCACCCATGCGCCGATCGTAATCAGGATCGCTGCAATGACCATGCTGAATGACATCCGCACCCAGGGAACCCTTAACACTCTTAACGGGACGGCCATTCCGAGTATCATGCCGTTTTGAAGATCGACTACCATGATCTTTCCGACGCGCCCGTTCATGACCTTCTGATTGTCGTTGACTACATCCCGTTCGATCGTCTTGACCCGCTCGAAGAAATCCTTTTGAAGGTCGTTCATCTCTGCAGGTTTCAGCCCTTCGGGGAACTTGGTCGAAAAGATTACGTTTCCATCCGTATCCATTAGGAAGGCATTGCCCTCCTCGTATGCGGCGGCTGAAGATACGATCCGTTTGATCACCTCGGGAGCAACCGAAGAGTCATCCTGCGAAGCCGCCAAAACGTTATCAAATTCCAATCCGGCCCGCTTGACCGCAGTCGCAAGCATCTTATCCGAATAGTTATCGATCAGCCTTCTGGCCATGGTAGCAGCCAGCAGGAGAAATACTGCTGTTGCGATCAAAAGTATCACCATAATGGCAAGGCGTAGTTTTGTCCGGATAGATTTCATTTATGCGTATCCTCTTATAAAAATCATCTATTTCATTGTACTGTTTTGCGAGTGGAATGTCGATACTTTGTGTCTGATAATCATTTTCGGAGCGGATGAGAAAGATAAGGCGAAACAATTATGATACTTGAACCTGTTACTTTTACATGCAATAATTGTCTGCGAGGAGGAACTGACCATGTTTTGTATGAAATGCGGAAAAGAATTATCGGATAATGCGAGGTTTTGCCGTTACTGCGGAACAAGCGTTGTTCCGGAAAACAGAGCAGACGTGCCTGTTGAAGAGCCACCGGTAGAAGACGATATCATTCAGGGCAAGGGCAAACGGAAAAAATCATCCACTGCGGTGAAAGTCCTTTTGATCATTATTGCCGTTGTGATCGTTCTTGCCGCCGGGACTCTGGTGACATTAAGGTATTTTCATATCGATCTGATACAGAACATAACGGACCTGATCAACGGGGGAACGGAAGCGGCTGCGGTGGGGCAGGAAGCGTATCAGACGGATGAATCTGCGATCCCAGAGGTGGAACAGGAAGCATATCAGACGGATCCGGCCGGCAGCGCGGTTGAAGAGACAAAAAAAGAGGATCCGGAGATCCTCAGTGGTCAGATTTATGTATCTGTATTCAAATACGTCAGAGTTGACGATCCTGATTATAATACGCAGGTGAAGTATTATCCTTCACGGGGTGATTACC
The DNA here is from genome assembly GCA_017961065.1 of Lachnospiraceae bacterium. Lineage (GTDB taxonomy): Bacteria > Bacillota > Clostridia > Lachnospirales > Lachnospiraceae > UBA2868. The sequence goes on along the minus strand of JAGCXZ010000280.1, from coordinate 3,881 downwards.
TGAATGAAACCAACAGCAGTTACGCTTATATGAAGTCGCCCGCCACCGGTTATGTCGGGGATAACTATATGCTGGAAGGAGCTTCGCTGGAGTATCGTTCCGATCTGGAATATCCCGTTCTGAAATACGATTGGATCACCGTGCTGGAGTGATCTTACCACTCCGGATCACGTGCATAGCGCTTCTTGTAATCGTCCGGTGTCAACACGGTCTGGCTTATGTTGTAAGACTTGGCATACTCAATGGCTTTATCCAGTGAGGGCGCAGGTGCGAGAATGTTACCGTCCTGACGGACAACGCAGTATTTGCCCTTCGCTTTGTCCGCTAATACAAATCCGCCGGTAACCTGTTCGAGCTCATCGGGATTCAGAGCATTTGTGCTGTCGTTCATATTCATTCTGCATACCTCCTTTATGTAAGGTTTTGATCACTTCTTTCACTTATATTATATTCTTTCCGCGCTCCCTTTGCAATAAAGGCGGGCGCGGCGCGTTTTCTCCCGTAATAAAGAACGGTAAAGAAAAAACTTGAAAAGCAGCGACGTCCGTGGTATGATTAACATGTCAGTCGAAAGTAACATGTTAAAGTCGCAACCGAAACCGAACCATATGTGCAAGATCATATGGCTCCGTTTAGGTGCGGTAAGATCAGGAGGATTTACCATGTACGTGCGTGGTCAGGACAGAGAATGCAAGGATCTGGGAGGCGGAACGCATCGCAAGGTTCTCGCGTACAGTCAGAATATGATGAATGTGGAACTGCATTTTGAGAAGGGTGCGATCGGCGCCATACATTCCCATCCGCACGAACAGATCGGCTATATCATCGAAGGCTCTCTCATCTACAGGGAAGAGGGATGCGAAGATGTCGTTCTTGAGGCCGGGGATTCCTATCTGGTCGCACCTGATGTCAAGCATGGGATCGAATGCTTAAGTGAAGTGAAGCTGCTTGATATTTTTACGCCGATGCGTGAGGACTTTATCTGAGAAGTTGATTTAGGGAGGCCATGACAGATGAACAATTCGTTAAACCAGCTGACTTATGAATATCTGAAAAAGGATATCATGACGTTTGCTTTAAAGCCGGGTGAACCGGTATCGGCAGCCAAGATCGCTGACCGGTATCACGTCAGTCGAACACCCGCCAGAGAAGCGCTGGTCAAGCTGGAAACAGAAGGCCTGGTTGATATTTTCCCCCAGTCCAAATCCGTCATATCCAAAATCGATGTGGATCGTGCCAAGCAGGAGTGGTTTATCCGTAAAACATTGGAGCTTGGCATGGTGGATGCGCTGTTTGAAAGCGTCAAGAAATCCGACATCCTCAGGATGCGCTCCTTCTGCAGAAAGATGGAAGAGATCGCGGAACTGCCTAAAAATCACGATCTGGCCTATGAGTACCTTCGCTGTGACAATGAATTTCATTCCATGACGTATTACATAGCCGGACAGAGTCTGGCTGCTGAGTTGATAGCCAATACCATGACACATTACAACCGGATCCGTCTGCTGATCGACCTGGACACTTACTATAAAGACCGTACTGTCAGTACGCACGAGCAGATGATCCGCTATGTTGAGGAAGGAAAGAAAGAAGAATACAGGGAGCTGCTTGGAAAGCACCTCGGATATATCACACAGGATATCGAGGATATGCGCAAGCAGAACGCTGACCTGTTTAAATCCTGATTCAACATTTCTATTGATTATCAGGAGGTTACATGATGAATATGACACTACGCTGGTACGGACCGGGGTATGATTCTGTGTCACTTTCACAGATCAGACAGATCCCGGGGGTATCAGGCGTGATCACCACGCTTTATGGAACCAGCCCCGGAGAAGCGTGGGAAACGGATGATATCCGCGGGCTGAAGAAGACTGTCGAGGATGCGGGTCTTACCATAGAAGGGATCGAATCCGTCAATGTTTCGGATGCGATCAAGACCGCCGGCCCCGACAGGGATCTGCACATTGAGAACTATATCAAAACGCTGGATCGCCTTGGTTCGGAAGGGATCCGCGTGATCTGCTACAATTTCATGCCGGTATTTGACTGGACAAGGTCGGAGCTGGCAAGAGTCCGCCCGGACGGCGCCACGGTTCTGGCTTATAACCAGGACGTGATCGACAAACTGGATCCCGATCATATGAAGGAATCCATCGAGTCCATGAGCAACGGATTTGTGATGCCCGGGTGGGAGCCGGAAAGGCTTGACAGCCTGAAAGAGTTGTTCGCTCTCTATCAGGATATCGATGAGAATACGCTTTTTGACAATCTGGTGTATTTCCTCAAGGCGATCGGACCGGTCTGTGAAAAGCACGACATCCGCATGGCCATTCACCCGGATGATCCCGCATGGCCGATCTTCGGTCTCCCGCGGATCGTTACGGGACTTGCGTCCTATCAGCGTCTGCTCAGGGCGGTGGACAAGCCGTACAACAGCATTACGCTCTGCACGGGTTCTCTTGGCACGAATCCGGACAATGACATTCCGGCCATCATCCGTTATGCGGGTGACCGGATCGCATTTGCCCACGTCAGGAACCTGAAATACAATACGCCGCGTGATTTTGAAGAAGCGGCACATCTCTCATCCGACGGCTCCATGGATATGTATGAGATCATGAAAGCTCTTTACGACGTGAAGTTTGACGGTCCGATCAGACCCGACCACGGCCGGATGATCTGGGGCGAAGACGCGATGCCCGGATACGGCCTCTACGACAGGGCGCTGGGTACCCAGTATCTGCTCGGACTCATGGAAGCGATCGAAAAAGCGCATAAGCGGGAGGGCTGAACATGGAACTGAAAACAGATACCCTGCAGGATGATTTTTACGCAAACAATCAAATAGAAACCCCGCACTATGATGTGGCCCGTATCAGGGAGCAGACGGTGCAGAACCCGATCTGGGTGCATTTCGGGATCGGCAACATCTTCCGTATCTTTATCGGAGGTCTTCAGGACGATCTGCTGAACAAGGGATTGTCCGACCGCGGCATTGTCTGCGTGGAGACCTTTGATCACGATATCGTGGAGAAGATCTACAAACCGTACGACAATCTGGTTTTAGGCATCACGCTCAAAGCAGACGGCAGCACGGACCGGCGCGTGATCGGATCTCTCGCCGAAGCCATATCGGCAAAAAGCGGAGACACCCCGGAATGGAACAGGCTCAAGGAAGTCTTTGCGGCTCCTTCTCTGCAGATGGTATCCTTTACCGTTACCGAGAAGGGATACGCGCTCAAAGGAACAGACGGCGCGTACCTGCCCTATATCCTGCCTGACCTTGACAACGGCCCCGAAAAGCCCGTCAGCGCGATGGCAGTCGTAACGGCGCTGCTCTATCACAGATTCCTGAACGGGAAGAGCCCGGTTGCCGTCGTTTCGATGGATAACTGCTCGCACAACGGTGAAAAGCTGCGCAGTGCGGTCCTGACGGTGGCTTCGGAATGGGAAAAGAGAAACCTGGTAACACCTGATTTTGCCGCATGGCTTTCGGATGATAAGACGGTTTCCTTTCCCTGGACCATGATCGATAAGATCACCCCGCGCCCGGACGCGCAGATCGCAAAGCAGCTGGAAGAGATCGGACTTGCGGGCATGCAGCCGATCATCACGGACAAGAAGACCTTCATCGCGCCGTTTGTGAACGCGGAAGGCCCACAGTACCTGGTGGTGGAAGACAACTTCCCGAACGGAAGGCCGTCGCTTGAGCAGGCAGGCGTCTACTTTACGGATCGCGATACCGTAAATAATGTAGAGAGAATGAAAGTCACGACCTGCCTGAATCCGCTCCACACGGCATTGGCCGTATACGGATGTCTGCTGGGATACACATCGATCGCGGCAGAGATGAAGGACGAACAGCTCAAAGCGCT
>JAGCXZ010000029.1 GCA_017961065.1 Lachnospiraceae bacterium | reverse complement strand
TCCTTTCCATACCGTGCTGATCCACGGTCTGATCCGTGATTCGCAGGGACGGAAGATGAGTAAGTCGCTCGGGAACGGGATCGATCCGCTGGATCTGATCGATCAGTACGGTGCGGATGCGCTCCGCCTGACGATCATGACCGGAAACGCGCCGGGAAATGATATGCGGTTCTATTACGAAAGAGTGGAGAACAGCCGGAACTTTGCCAACAAAGTCTGGAATGCGTCGCGCTTCATCATGATGAACATGGAAGGCATGACGCTTAAGAAACCGGAAGAATCCGAGCTGGAGCCCGTTGATAAGTGGATCCTGAGCAAACTCAACGATGTGATCCGTGACGTAACGGACAACATGGAAAAATACGAGCTCGGGATCGCGGTCGGCAAGATCTATGATTTTATCTGGGATGAGTTCTGCGACTGGTACATCGAGATGGTGAAGCCCCGTCTTTACAATACCGATGATGCGGCCGGCAAGAATGCCGCGCTTTATACGGCAAGAGAAGTACTGATCGATGCGCTCAAACTCCTGCATCCCTACATGCCGTTCGTGACGGAAGAGATCTTCTGCACACTGCAGGACGAAGAAGAATCCATCATGATCTCCTCCTGGCCTGAATATAAGCAGGAGCGTGCTTACAAGAAGGAAGAGAAAGCGATCGAGGCGATCAAGGAAGCGGTGCGCCTGATCCGTAATGTCAGAACAGACATGAACGTGGCACCGAGCAGGAAAGCACAGGTCTATGTGGTAACGACCGATGCGCAGACGGCGCAGACCTTTACCGAAGGCAGCCTGTTCTTTGCATCCCTTGCCTATGCGTCTGATGTGAAAGTACAGGCGGATAAGACCGGGATCGGAGAGGATGCGGTTTCCGTTGTGATCGAGCATGCGACGATCTACATTCCGTTTGCGGAGCTTGTTGACATCGCCCAGGAGAAGGAGCGCCTGCAGAAAGAAGAGAAGCGCTTAACGGGCGAGATCGCAAGGGCAAACGGCATGCTGAGTAACGAAAAGTTCTTAAGCAAGGCACCGGAAGCCAAGATCAACGAGGAAAAAGAAAAGCTTCAGAAATACACGCAGATGCTCTCTCAGGTACAGGAACGTCTTGCAAGCCTGAAGGGATAATGTCTGCTTGAGAAAGACAGCATATTTGTGCTATATTGTAAGGTGAAGGAATTTGAGCTGTTCACCTTAATGGGGTTACGGCTTTTTTGCCGTAGTGGAATCTGTAGAATACGGGAAGGAAAGGGGGAAAATCATGGCGCTGAATTCAGATTGTCGCGTAAAAATATCCGATGATCATATGAGTGCCACGCTCTATCTTACCCCGCCGCCTCCCGGTGAATCCTACACGGTCCAGGAAGTGGCCGATCATCTGCGGCATAACGGCGTGAATTACGGGATCATGTTTTCCGCGCTTGAGGAAATGGTTCGCGGAAACGAATTCTATAAAGACGTGGTCGTTGCGAAGGGAACAGAAGCTGTTCACGGGATCAACGGATACTATGAATTCTTCTTTGAACAGGATTCCAAAAAGACCAAACGCCCGCTGATCCGTTCCGACGGATCCGTGGATTACCAGAGCATGAGCGTGATCGAGAGCGTCCGCAAGGGCGACAAACTGGTCACCTACCATCCGGCCGTGGAAGGCAGTCACGGAATGGATGTGACGGGCAGAGAGTTCCGCGCGCATCCGGCAAAGGAGCTGCCGACGCTCCATGGGACCGGGTTTGAAGTATCCTATGACGGACTGACTTACTTTGCCGCGATCGAAGGCAAAGTGGAGTATGACAACTACAAGCTCTTTGTGCGGGATGTCTATGAGTTCAAAGGCGACCTGGACCAGATCGTCGGCAAGATTGATTTTCGCGGTGATGTGATCGTTCACGGAAATGTCGGATCGGGCACGATGATCCGCGCCAGCAAGAGCATAACCGTGGAAGGAAGTGTCGAAGCCGCGTTGCTTGTCGCAGACGGTGACATCATCCTGAAGAAGGGCATGCAGGGCGGCAAGAAAGCCAGAGTTGTCTGCGGCGGCAATGTATATGCCAACTTCATCGAATTCACCGAAGTCGAAGCCAAAGGCAATGTGGAGGCCAATATCATCTTGAACTGCCGCGTGAATGCGGGTAAGGACATCGTGGTGAGCGGCAAGAAAGGCGCCATTGTCGGAGGTTCCGTTTACTGCGTCGGTGTTGTGCGTACGACGATCCTCGGGAATTCCGTCGGCGTCAGAACAAGGGCTGCGGTCGGTACGAGTTCCGATATGGAGCGCAGAAATCACCTGCTCCGCGTCAAATGCGACTCGACCAAAGAGAGTCTTGCCAAGACGATGCTTGAGATCCAGACCTTCCAGACGAGTGTGCTGGCCAGTGAGAGCAGCGAAGTCAGGGATGCGAAGATGAAGCAGCTCCAGCGCCGCAAGGAAAGAGATGAACGTCTCCTGGCGCATGTGGAAAAAGAACTGAAGAAGATCGAGGAAATGCTTGCCATCGCGCGCGAGGCCAAAGTCAGCGTAAGTGCAACGGCGTACTCGGCAAGCGTGATCCGGATCGATGATCAGGAAACGGAATTAAAGAGTGATGAACAGAATGTGGAGTTTTTCCGTGACGTCATGTCAAACGGGATCTCCAGGAGAGATGCAGGATAAGCTATGATCAATTTTGATGAAGAATTAAAAAAGTTTCACCCCAGTATGGAAGTGGACGAAGTGGAAGACGCGATCTTCGATCATGACTTAACGGACATGACCGATATCATGCTCTCCATGATGAAACAGGCCAAGGCGCAGCAGGCTCAGCAGCCGCCGCAGCCGCAGCAGCAGCCATTACAGCCGGGGGCAACGGTGATCTGATATGAAATGTTATGTGTGCGGGAACAGACTTTCCGAGCATGATTTCTGTACGGCCTGCGGAGCTGATGTAGGCGCTTACAAGAAAATCATGAAGACTTCCAACGCTCTCTATAACGACGGGCTTGAGAAGGCGAAAGTCAGAGACTTATCCGGTGCTGTCAGCAGCCTGCGGCTAAGTCTGAAATACAACAAACGGAATATCCAGGCCAGAAATCTCTTAGGTCTCATCTATTTTGAAATGGGTGAGGCCGTTTCGGCGATGTCTGAATGGGTCATCAGCAAGAACCTCGAAGGAACGAAGAACATTGCGGATGATTTTATCACGGCGCTCCAATCCAATCCCACACAACTGGATACGATCAACCAGACGATCCGCAAATACAACCAGGCCCTGAATTACTGCCATATGGATTCGCAGGATCTGGCGATCATACAGCTCAAAAAAGTCCTTTCGATCAACCAGAACCTGATCGTGGGACACCAGCTGCTCGCTCTGCTTTACATTGCCGGCGAGGAATATGAAAAGGCACGTCAGACACTCATGCGCGCGATCCGGATCGATGCGAACAACACAACGACGCTGTCGTACCTCAAGGAAGTCGACAGAGTCTTACGGGAACGCGAGGAGAAGGAGACGGGCAAGAAGAAAAAGTCACAGGGCGAAGTTTACAGTTATACGAGCGGCAACGAAACGATCATCCAGCCGGGATATGCCAAGGAAAAGATCGGCTTTTCGAGTATCATCAATATCGTTATCGGTATCGTGGTGGGACTTGCGATCTGCTGGTTTCTGGTACTGCCCGCGCGGATCGAGAAGGCAACTGCGGAGAACGACGCGAAATTCATCAGCGTCAGCGAACAGCTGACGGCCGAGCAGGCCGATAAGGAAATGGTGAAGGAACAGCTGAGTGAGTCACAGCAGGAAGTGCGCGACCTGCAGCAGCAGATCGATGAGATGACCGGTAATGCCGGAACCATTACGATCAACGATTACTTAAACCAGGCCTGCACGATCTATCTGGAAGATCCCGACAATGCAGAGGGCATCATGGAGGCACTCGGCAACATCTCGCCGGAAGCGCTCTCGGAAGTATCCTCCACGTTCTCGAACCTATACAGCAAACTGTACAGCGCGGCAGGACTGCATGCCGTAAAACAATATATGGACAAGGGACGTGCAGCGATGCGTTCGAGCGAATATCAGGTGGCGATCGAGCAGTTCGAGAAAGCCTGGGCGCTTGACAGTTCCGACTCCGATATTCTCATGAACCTGGCGCACGCCTACAGGCAGTCCGGTGACACGCAGAAGGCGGATGAACTCTATATCCAGCTCATGCGTGACTTCCCCGATACGCAGAACGCGATCGACGCCGAAGGCTACATCACCACTCCGGTCGGCTAAGCCCGCCCGTGGCAGGAACACTTCGAGCAGTCGCCCTTCTTGTCCCAGCAGTAAGTGCAGAGCTTGTCGGCGGGAATGCCGACGGACTTGACCATATCGTCGAGCCGGTGGAAGCGAAGCGTCGTGAAATTCAGCTTCTTCCGGATCGCCTCGATCATATCTTTGTAGCGGCCGCTGTCGGGATCCGCATATTCGGCTAAGACCGTATCGGAAGGATCGTTGCCTTCCATATCCATGATCATGCGTCTTGTGATCAGATCCATTTCGGAATTGGAACGCGAGAAGTTTAAGAACCTGCAGCCGTAAAGCAGCGGCGGGCAGGCGGGGCGGATATGCACTTCTTTGGCACCGCTCCTGTATAAGAATTCCGTGGTCTCGCCAAGCTGCGTGCCGCGTACGATCGAATCGTCGATCAGCAGCAGTTTCTTGTCGCGGATCAGGGAGTCCACGGGGATCAGTTTCATGCGTGCGATCAGGTTACGCTGGTTCTGGTCGGTCGGCATGAACGAGCGCGGCCAGGTCGGCGTATACTTGATGAATGGTCTTGCGAAAGGAATGCCGGATGCGTTGGCATAGCCGATCGCATGTGCGGTACCGGAATCCGGGACACCAGCAACGATATCGGGCTTTACATTGTCTCTGCCGGCCAGAAGTTCCCCGCAGTGATAGCGCATGTCTTCGACATTGACGCCCTCATAGGAGGAGGTCGGGTAGCCGTAATAGATCCACAGGAATGTACAGATCTTCATTTCTTCACCGGGAGCTTTGAGCTTTTCAACGCCGTCCGCCTGTACGGCGACGATCTCGCCGGGTCCCAGTTCCATATAATCTTCATAGCCCAGATTGATATAGGCAAAACTCTCAAAAGAAACGCAGAACGCATCGTCTTTTTTACCGATCACAACAGGCGTGCGCCCGTAGAGATCTCTTGCGGCATAGATCCGGTCTTTCGTCATGACAAGGATCGTCATGGAGCCGTCGATCACTTCCTGCGCATAGGAGATACCTTCCACGAAGGAATCCTTCTGGTTGATGATCGAAGCAACGAGCTCGGTCGGATTGATATTGGAACCGCTCATTTCCAGGAACTGCGTGCGGCCGATCGCAAAAGCATCAGCGACCAGTTCGTCGATATTGTTGATCTTGCCTACGGTGGTAATGGCGTAACTGCCAAGATGTGAGTGGATCAGAAGCGGTTGGGGCTCGTAATCCGAGATACAGCCGATGCCGATATTGCCTTTAAAATCAGAGACATCGCGGTCGAATTTTGTCCGGAAAGGGGAATTCTGGATATTGTGGATCGCCCTGTCGAATCCTTTCTCGCCGTACACGGCCATACCGCCGCGTCTCGTACCGAGATGTGAATGATAGTCCGTTCCGAAGAAGAGGTCCAGAACGCAGTCGCGCTTTGCTGCAACACCGAAAAATCCGCCCATATGTCTACTCCTGTCTTGTCTGTCTGTTTCGGGCGACGGGATTGGTCCGTACGATCCGGATCGGCATAATAATCACTGCGCCCAAGTAAGCATAGCATGTCGAAATTAAGTTTTCAATTTGAATTATTTTGCAGGAAAATCAAAAAAATTGCATATAGGCAGGCACCCTCCGCAGACAGATGCGCGCGAGCGATAGGCAGCCGGCGACAGAGATGCGAGCATAGCGCGGGTGCGAAGGAATTGTCTGAGGGTACTTTGGAAAAGTACCCGAGTTATGGATGCAGCACCCGCAATAGGCGGCGCAGCATCGACGAGCCGGCAACGTGCGAGCGTGTAACTATCTGCGGAGGGTGCTTTGTCGGTATGGTAATTGATATGCAGGTTGCAAAATCGATACAGGAATCTGTATAATGGGGGAAGAGGATAAATGATGAACGATGTAAAGCCCACATTCCAAATAAAACCGTTTCTGGCGCTGCTCCTTCTGGCGCTTTTTTCCTGTTTCTGCATCCCTTCGACAGCGGCAACGTTAAAAGACCCGCTCTATCTGGCGATCTTCTGCATGGCGCTGGTTGCGGCATGGCTGCTCTGGGGTAAGAGAGGACTGCTTGGAGGCGACAACGGAAGCGCAGCCGGAGAGGAGAGCAAAGACCCTGCTGCTAAGTGGATCACGCCCATCCTGCTGTCCGGTATTTTCGTGAAGCTCTGCTATATCCTCTATACGCATGTGGCGCAGAGACAGCACGATGTGGTTGATTTTCATGTCGGAGAAGGACAGGCGGCCTACATCGAGTATTTCGTGGCAAACAGGCATCTCCCGGATTTCGACCCGCGGTCGATCTGGGGCTTTTTCCAGCCCCCGCTCCATCACATCGTCTCCGGATTGTGGATGCGGATCAACATGTTCCTGGGGCTGTCCGAGCGGCAGGCACAGGAGAATATCCAGGCGCTGACCTTCTTCTATATGGGTGCGCTCATGATCTTAACCGATATGGTCTGCAGGGAGCTGAAGCTGCAAAGCGCGGCAGGATCCTTGCCGTTCTGATCGTGTCCCTGCATCCTGTCTTTATCCTGTTATCCGGCAGCATCAATAACGACGCGCTCTCGCTCGTGCTGATGATGTTATCGCTCTATCTGGCCATTGTATGGTATAAGAGGCCGAAGATCATAACGATCATCCTGCTGGCACTTTCCATCGGCTTTTCGATGTTTGCAAAACTCACGGGCGGTCTGATCGCGCCTGCGGTCGCGGCACTGTTTCTGCTTAAGCTCATCAAAGAAAAGCAGGGCAGGATCCGTATGCTTCTGCAATATGTCGTATTCGGCGTGATCTGCGTGCCGATCGGGATGTTTTGGACTGTCAGGAACAAGGTGCTCTATGACATGGCACCGGGCTACATCCCCGAGGTCGGACAGCAGTTTGGCGGAACGCCGCTCCTGTCCAGGCTTTTTGATTTTAAGATGACATCCGTCTTCCCGGCGATGCTGGAAAACGGTGATACATACTATGAGCACAACGTTTTTCTGGCGATGCTTAAGAGTTCGCTGTTTGGGGAATACAATTACGGGAACAGCTGGCGCGGCTTTGACGTGCTCTGCACCATCCTGTTCATCGCGGCCCTGATCCTGGCGATCCTTGCATTTGTTGCCACGATCCTTCTGATCGTAAAAGGACGGGGCGGATTTGCGACGGAGTGGAGATGGTTCTTCGGGATCCTCTCTGTTACGGTGCTTGCCGCATACCTTTCCTTTGCTTTATCCTATGACAATTACAGCGCGCAGGATTTCCGCTATGCGGCGATTTTGATCGTTGTGGAAGCCGTTCTGCTCGGACTGTATTCCGATACGCTTGCAGGCGATGACAAGGCTTCAGCGGTGCTTCTGCCCATAATAAAAGGAGCAGCCGCCGCTTTTGGCGTATGCTCCTTTGCTACATATCTTTTGCTCGGATTTTTCTGATCTCTCATCCTTACGACCGGAAAGGGCCGGCCGGATGAACCCGTTACATTTCCAGAAAAGCTCTGTGATCGAGGATCGGCTGCGGAATGCCTTTGCCGACCTTCTGGATCTTCTGCATGGACAGGTCCGATAAGTGCAGGACATGCGCATGCTTGATGTTGTATTTGTCCACGATCTCCTTGTAGAGCTGGTTCGTGGATACCTGTTCGCGGATGGCCTTGCAGAACGGGCAGTAGGTGAACAGGATGAGACGCGTCAGTTTGTTCAGACGGAGAGATCCCGAACCCTCAAACATGATGTAATCCAGATAATCATGCACGAACATTTCCTTGGAGCTGTTCCGGTATTTCGCGTAGGAGGATTTGATCTTCTCCTTGGCTTCCGGGGACAGCTCCTTCGAACGCTTGTAGGTCTCCAGATAATCACAGTAGTCACTGGTCAGGGAACGCTCGCCCAGATCGTTCCAGCGCGCACCCTGGATCCTGCGGCAGAGCTCCCAGCGGAATTCACCGCACAGACGGATGATGATACGCGGCAGGTCTTCGCCGAGGAAGATCGGAAGCGCGAACCTTGCGGGTGAAGTACGTTTCTTGCCGATGATCTCCTGCCACATCGATCCGCGCGCGCCGGCGCCGGGCATCAGGATGATCTCAGGCAGGATCTCCACCT